>JBOGEK010000079.1:0-1792 GCA_050743645.1 Acidothermaceae bacterium | reverse complement strand
GGCGAAATTCCGATTTTGCAAGGACTTTCGGCGTTAGGGGTCGGCGCCGGGCCGCTTGGTGCACTGCTCATCACCTTGCCCGCCGTCAGCCTTCCGTCGATGGCGATGGTCGGGCGGGCGTTGTCGTGGCGAGTCACGGCCGCTGTCGCCGGCGTCGTCATGGTCACCGGTTTGGCTGGCGCGATCCTGCTCTCCATGCTGTCCTGATTCGCATGACAATCGATGAGACGCGCCGCGACATTCCGCGCACTGACGTGGTGCTTGACGACCCGCGACTAGTTGCGGCGCAGGCAAGACTCGGCCGTCAACTCGTGCACGACGTCGTCGCCAACGTTCAACGTCGCGCGCGAGCCGGCGAGATCGCCCCGTCGTCCGTCGTCGAAGTTGCCGTGGCGACGTTGCCTGCTACGGCGACCTCCATGCGCCGCGTCATCAACGCCACCGGTGTCTTGGTGCATACGAACCTTGGCAGGGCACCGCTGTCAGCTGCCGCACGCGCCGCGATCGACATCGCCGAGGGCACGACCGACGTCGAGCTCGACCTGGATACCGGAGAGCGCGACCGACGCGGCAGGGGTGCTCTTGCCGCGCTCGCGCACGCCGTGCCCGACGCCGAAGACGTGCACGTCGTCAACAACAATGCAGCCGCACTGCTGCTTTGCGCTCTCGCTCTCGCAGCGGGCAAGGAGATTCTGATCAGCCGCGGAGAGCTGGTCGAGATCGGCGACGGATTCAGGATTCCTGAGCTGCTGGCGTCGACTGGTGCGCAGCTGCGCGAGGTCGGTTCCACCAATCGCACGACCGTCGCCGACTTTGCGGGTGCGATATCCGAGCGCAGTGCATTCGTGCTCAAGGTGCATCCGTCGAACTTCGTGGTGCGCGGTTTCACCTCGCAGGTCGGCATTCGAGACCTCGCTCAGCTCGGTATTCCCGTGGTCGCCGACATCGGCTCGGGGTTGTTGCGCCCGCACCGGCTGCTGCCCGACGAGCCCGACGCAACCACCGCGTTGCGCGACGGCGCGCATCTTGTGACCGCGAGCGGCGACAAGCTGCTCGGCGGCCCGCAAGCCGGGCTGTTACTGGGAAACGGCGAGCTGATCCAGCGACTTCGCCGCCACCCGGCTGCGCGCGCACTGCGGGTCGACAAGCTGACGCTGGCTGCACTGGAGGCGACGTTGCGCGGGCCTAAGCCACCTGTCGTTGTCGCGCTCGAATACGAGCTCGCAGAACTGCGCAAACGGGCAGCGCGTCTCGTGGTGATTGCCGCACGTCACGGGCTCGACGCGACCGTCGTGGCATGTGACGCGACAGTCGGCGGCGGCGGCGCACCCGGCGTCGAGCTAGCGAGCGCAGCGGTCAGCTTGCCCGCCCACTTGGCCGCGGTGCTTCGCACCCGTCCAATCGCCGTCGTGGGTCGCGTCGAGAAAGGCCGTTGCCTGCTGGATTTGCGGTCGGTACCACCCGACGACGACGACGTGATCGCCGCCGCACTCGAAGAACTCGCCGCGGGCGCGCCCTAAATGCACGTCGTCGCGACCGCCGGACATGTCGATCACGGAAAGTCGACGCTGGTGCGCGCGCTCACCGGGATGGAACCTGACCGCTGGGCCGAAGAACGCCGCCGTAGCATGACGATCGACCTCGGTTTCGCCTGGACCGACATCGAGGGCGAGCAAGTGGCTTTCGTCGACGTGCCCGGTCACCACCGCTTCGTGCACAACATGCTGGCAGGCGTTGGGCCGGTGCCTGCGGTGCTCTTTGTCGTAGCGGCCGACGAGGGCTGGATGCCGCA
>JBOGEK010000078.1:0-3667 GCA_050743645.1 Acidothermaceae bacterium | reverse complement strand
GACTGACTCGATCAACCTCGGGCAGGGGTTTCCCGACGTCGACGGGCCCGACGAGATGAAGCAGCTCGTCATCGACGCCGTTCGGGGCGGGCGCAATCAGTACGCGCCCGGGATCGGAATCCCCGAGTTGCGGGCAGCCGTCATCGATCACCAGAAGCGGTTCTACGGGCTCGACCTGGATCCAGACACCCAGGTGCTGGTGACGGCGGGTGCCACCGAAGCCGTTACTGCCGCGATGCTCGCGCTCGTCGACACCGGCGACGAGGTGATAGCGCTCGAACCGTATTACGACTCCTACGGCGCAGCGATTGCGATGGCTGGCGGCGTGCGAGTGCCAGTGACCTTGCGGGCACCGGATTTCCGGCTCGACGTCTCGCGGTTGCTGGCGGCCGTATCGCCTCACACAAGGCTGATTTTGCTTAATACACCGCATAATCCGACGGGCACGGTGCTGACGGCGAACGAGTTGCAGGCGGTCGCCGCGGTCGCCGTCGAGCACGATCTGATCGTTGTTACCGACGAGGTCTACGAGCATCTGGTTTACGACGGCGCTCACGTACCTATCTCGACGCTGCCGGGAATGTTCGAGCGTACGGTGACGATCTCGTCGGCAGGTAAGACTTTTGCCTTTACCGGCTGGAAAGTCGGATGGGTGACTGGGCCGGCTGAACTCGTGGCAGCTGTGCGCACGACTGAGCAGTTCATGACGTTCACGAACGCTGCGCCCATGCAACCGGCTGTGGCGCACGGCTTGTTGATGGCCGACACCTACTTCGACACCTTGACGAACGACATGCGCCGCAAGCGTGACCTGTTATGCGAAGGCCTTGCCGGCGTGGGTTTCGAAACCTTCAAGCCGTCGGGCACCTATTTCGTGACCGCCGACATCAGGCCGCTCGGCTACGACGACGGCTACCAGTTCTGCCGTGATTTGCCACGGCTGGCTGGGGTAGTGGCGATCCCGCACGCCGTGTTCTACGACAACGTCGACGTCGGCAAGCCGCTGGTGCGCTTCGCGTTCTGCAAACGCGACGACGTGCTGACGGAGGCTGTTTCGCGGCTCGGTACCCTCGCACGTCGCTAAACGGCCGGTGTCGATGGCGGGAGGCAGCGCACCATCGACACCGAGCCGGTGATACGTACATTGCCTGCTCCGTAAGGCACCAACAGCGTGTCGCCGCGGTGCACGTCGATGGTCGCGTCGTCAGTCTCGAGCTGTGCGGCGCCCGCTGTGATAACTAGGACGGCGTACTGCGCCGCGGAGTCGGCCGTCGATTCGATCACGATGTGCTCGGCGCGGAAGAACGGATCGGCGCTTGCGGGCAGCAGGTTTGTGGTGCCTGCGTCCGAGCGCATGACGTGACGGCGGACGTGCGCGGCCAGCCGGCCGTCGTCCCACCTTGTACGGTCTAGGCACGACAACGCGACGCTCGTTGGCAAGCCGAGCTGCTCATGCGCGCAGTCGGAAAGGCCGAACGCGGCCCATTCCAACATGATCGAGAAATCAGTAGGTTCTTGAAGTTCGACGAGAAAAACGCCTTCGCCGATCGCGTGCGGAGTGCCCGCCGGCACCAACACGGTGTCACCCGGCTCGACCCGGATTTCGTTCAGTGCCGCGAGCATGGCGGCGGACTCTTGCGTTTCCAACCAGCTCGACAGCGTGGTTTCGTCGACCGGCTCGCGAAAACCCAGATACACCGAAGCATCTGGTGTGCGGGTAGCGAGCACGATCCACGCCTCGGTCTTGCCATGGATCGCACCAAGATGGTTCGCGGCGAACTCCCGGTCGGGATGAACGTGCACCGGCAAACGTTGTCCGGCGTCGAGCAACTTGACGAGCAGGGCCGGGTCAGTGCCATAGGCGCGGTGGTGTTGCTCGCCGAGAAAGCCGATGGGGTCGTCTGCGATCGCGTCGCGCAGCCGTCGTCCGTCTGGCAATGTCGTGAGGCCGTCATCGGTGCCGAAGAGGCAAACGGTTGAAGCGAGCCAGTCTTCGGGGCCAGTCTGCGTGGCCGAGGGTTCGGCGCTGAACCCGCGAAACTCAGCGATAGCTTCACCGCCGCGGTAGAACTTCGGCGCCTGATTGGCGGTCAGTACGATCGGGTTCATCAGTCCACCTCGCTCGACAGTTTCGAAAGCGACAATGATCGCCGGATGCAGCGCCGTCAAGCCGCCACAGCCCGACCTCGTGAGGGGGACGCCTCGATGCGCCAACCCACGGCTGATGCGCGGCCGCCCGTGACCGACGCACCGCGCGTCGTCGTTTGCGGCGAGATACTGATCGACCTCGTACCCGCTGGCGAGGGCCTGTGGCGTGCATTGGCGGGCGGCGGGCCGGCGAATACTGCTGTCGCGTTGGCTCGGTTGTCGACGCCCACCGCGATGCTGGCTCGCATTTCAGCCGACGCATTTGGGGCGCAACTGCGGGCCCGTTTGCTCGACAACGGGGTTGACCTGCGCTACGTCGTCGACGCCGACGAACCAAGCACGTTGGCGATCGTCGACCTGTCTGACGCCAGCGGCGCGCGCTACACCTTTCACCTCGACGGCACGGCCGATTGGCAATGGACGCCGCCGCAACTCCCAGCGGTCTTCGTGAATTCCGTTGTGGCAATTCACGCCGGCTCGATGGCATTGGTTCGACCACCGGGAGGCGTCGTCCTCGAATCATTGCTGGCGCGCGAAAAGTCGCGGCGGATCGTTTCGGTAGACCCCAACGTACGCCCTGCCATGTGCCCCGACCACGCGGAATATGCGCGCATCGTCGAGCGGTGGGTCGGACTCGCGCATGTCGTCAAGGCAAGTGTGGACGACGTGAACTGGCTGTATCCCGGCCGCGCCCGTGACGAGGTGCTGGCGGATTGGATATCGCGGGGTGCTGCGCTCGTGGTGTTGACGTGTGGCGGTGATGGCGCAGTTGCGGCAACACGCGGTGGCGAGCACGTATCGGTGGGCGGGCGTTCGGTGCCGGTTGCCGACACGATCGGAGCCGGCGACACCTTCAGCGCCGGGCTGCTCCACGCGCTCGATGCCGCCGGTCTGCTCGACGTCTCGACCATCGGCGATATCGCTGCGCCGGATGTCGAAAAGGCGCTGCATTTCGCTGTCGACGCATCGGCGCTGGCCTGCACGCGCGAAGGCGCCGACCCCCCGTGGCTCCGCGAGTTGACCCAACCTCGCTGACCGGCCGCGCTCAGGCCGTTCATTGTTCGCCGATTGTCGAGTATGTGTTGGCCCAGAAGCCGTTTGGGCAACCGTTAGTCGACAGTCGGTACTGTTCGGGGCAGTCGACAGTCGGCGCTGTCGGGCGAGTCGACGATCGGTGAGGTTGGCCGCTCAGCTGCGCCAAAGCCCGCTCGACCGACGTTGCGCCTGGCGATATTCGGGCGCGTTTGCGTAGGACGAACGTCGGAATTCGCGTAGCCATCCTTCGGCCGCTGACGGATCAAGCGGGAGGCCAAGCGCACCTTGGTAATCGAGCACAATTCCGGTGGCACCGAGAAATAGATCCCGCGCGGTGTATGGATACACGGAGAACCCGTGTTGATGCAGCGAACGCCAGCGTCGAACGTCGCTCGCGTGGCGTGCCGGCAGCCATCGCGTCCTTGACCGTGAAGGATTCTTCGACCACCTGACGAGCATTGACGGCGGATCAGGCGCGGCAGGT
>JBOGEK010000077.1:0-7408 GCA_050743645.1 Acidothermaceae bacterium | reverse complement strand
TGCACGCTCCACCGGTGTCGACCTGATCACGGGGAAGGGCCTCGACGAGGCCGTTGCGGCCGCCGAAGTTGTCATCAACGTCGCGAACTCACCGACGTTCGACGAGGCGTCCATAGCGTTCTTCCGGACGTCCATGACCAACGTTCTAACTGCGGGAGAGAGTGCAGGGGTCCGGCACCACGTGATTCTCTCGATCGTCGGCGTGGATCAGGTGCCTCAGCTGGACTACTTTCGCGCCAAAACTTTGCAGGAGGAACTGCTCCGCCAGAGCCGCACACCGTACTCGATCGTGCGCGCTACCCAGTTCTTCGAGCTCATGGACGCGGCGCTGTCCTGGACCTCCGACGAAAGCAGTGTCCGCCTGCCCTCCACCCCGATCCAGCCGATCGCCGCTGCGGACGTCGTCGACGCCGTAGTCCAGGTGTCAACCGGCGCGCCGCTGCTGGGCATCCGCAACGTGGCAGGCCCGGACGTCGTCCGACTCGACGAGCTCGGGAAGGTCACGCTGGCCGCGCGATGCGACAGCCGGCCCGTTATCGCCGACGACCAGGCGGGCATGTTTGCGGTTGTCACCGGCGACGCGCTGATCGCAGGACCGGACGCGCATCTCGCGCGAACGCGCTACCAAGACTGGCTAACTGACTCCGTCGCGCGGCGTTAGAGCAACGATTCGGCGGAGCAAGTGCTAATCGTGTGCGGCGAAGCCGGCATCGCTAAGGCGCGTTACCCTGCTCGTCCTTGCCGTCGAGGAGGGATGCCGTCGTCACCGACGCGAGCGCGCAGCGAGCCGCCAGCCGCCGTCGATGCGTTCGACGAAGCCCTCGCGCGCTAGCCCACCGAGTGTGCGGCCCACCCGCACCGAATCGATCCCAGCGGTGCGTGCGATCCGGGCCACACCGACCGTCGCGCGCACCGGAACCGCGTCGAGCACCCGGCGGGAAATGGGGTCGAGGCTGTCACGGGGATCGCTCGGCTTCTCGGGTAGCGGCGCGAGGTCAGTGCCCATCGCTCCAACCACCTCGACGATGTCGGCGGCGCTGGTGACGCAGGCAACCTCGGGCTGCTTAAGCAACTCGTTCGTCCCTTCCGACATCGTTGATGTGATCGGCCCGGGCACCGCCATCACGTGGCGCATCAAGCCAGCCGCCCGGTTGGCAGTACTGAGCGATCCGCTGCGGATCGCGGCCTCGACGACGACGGTGCCGGCGGTCAGCGCTGCTATCACCCGGTTGCGTACGAGAAACCGATGCCGCATCGGCGCACACCCTGGCGGCCACTCGCTAATCACCAAACCCGTCGTGGCGACCCGCTCGATCAGTGCCGAATGCCCTCGCGGGTAGGCGACATCGACCCCGCAGGCGAGCACCGCGACGGTTACCCCCGAGCGGCCTAGCGCACCGCGATGGGCCGCGCCGTCGATGCCGTAGGCGCCGCCGGACACGACCGCCCAGCCACGCTCGACCAGCCCGAACGCGAACTCCGAGGCAACGTACTCGCCGTACGCCGTTGATGCCCGCGCCCCGACGACGGCCACCGATCGCGAGCACGCCGCACGAAGGTCGAGCTCACCCCGAATCCACAAGCCAAACGGGATCGAGCCGTGCTCCCTGCCAAGCATCGGCAAATCGTCAAGGGACGGCGGCCACTCATCATCACCGGGCACTACGAACCGGGCCCCGACCGACCGAGCGGCCGCGAAATCCAACTCCGGCGAGGCACCAGGAATTCGCTGCTGCCAGTTGCGCCGCAGTTCAGTGTTCGGTGGCGTGCGCAGCAATGACTCGACGACGGCGGTCGCGCCCTCGGCGGCAACGCGCCGGGCGAGCTCAGGCTCTCCGGGCTCGGCCGCCCGGCACAGCAGTGCCCGGGCAAGGCGATCGTCGTCGGAGGCCTGATTCATAGGGCCACCCCCATGCGCAGGTACAACGATTCGTCGATCTCGTCGACACCGGGTCGCGACTGCTCGGCGAGGTCGGCCAAGGTCCACGCCACTCGCAGCACCCGGTCGAGCCCGCGCATCGACAGCCAGCCTGTTTCGAGCGCCCGCTCAATCGCGGCCATCGCGGGTCGAGCCGGGCCAAACCGGCCATGCAGGTGGCGACTGGGGATCTCGCCGTTCGATGACCACGGAAAGCCGGCGAACCGCTCGGCCGCGCGCTCGCGAGCCACCATTACGCGCTTGGCCACCGTGGCGGTGGGCTCGACATTTCCTCTGTCGGCAAGCAAATCCGCCTTGCTCACGGGATCCATGCGCACCTTCAGGTCGACTCGATCGAGCAGCGGCCCCGATAACCGGCTCAGGTAGCGACGTCGCATCAGCGGTGAACAGGTACAGGCCGAGGGCGAACTGGAGGTAGCGCATCCGCACGGGTTCGCGGCCAGCACGAGCAGAAACTGCGACGGATACTCGGCAACGCCTCCCGACCTCGCAATCGACACTCGCCCCGATTCGAGCGGTTGCCGCAACGCGTCGAGAACACCCGAGCTGAATTCGGGCGCTTCGTCCAAGAACAAAACTCCTTTATGAGCAAGGGAAATCTGCCCCGGTCGGGCGATCCCGCTACCGCCACCGATCAGTGCCGACACCGACACCGTGTGATGCGGATCACGAAAGGGTGGCCGCGTGACAAGCGGGCAATCCGCGGGCAGCACACCGGCAACCGAGTGCACCGACGTCACCTCAAGGGCCGACCGACGATCGAGCGAAGGCAGCAAGCCGGGCAACCGTGACGCGAGCATCGTCTTGCCCGTACCCGGATCGCCGACCAGGAACGTGTGATGCGAACCGGCGGCCGCCACTTCGATCGCACGCCGACCAGCCGGCTGCCCTACGACGTCGGACAGATCGAACTCGATGCCGCGCGAATTCGCTTCAACCACAGCGATTTCGCGACCCGGCGACGCGACCCGACGCGGCGGCCTCCCCTCGCGCAAGGTGTCGAGTGCTTCGCGCAGCGAATCAACTGCCCACACCTCGAGCTCAGGCAGCAGGGTCGCTTCGGCGGCATTCGCCTCGGGAACGACAACGCGCCGAAAGCCCGCCTCTGACGCCGCAAGTACTGCGGGCAGCACGCCACGGACCGCCCGCACCCGACCGTCGAGACCGAGTTCTCCGAGCAACACCAGCTCGTGCAGCGCGGACGCCGGCAAAGCCCCGGCCGCACACAAAATCGCAGCCGCCATTGGCAGGTCGAATCCCGAGCCGTGTTTCGGCAGCGTCGCAGGCGAGAGCCCGAGGGTGATGCGTTTTTGCGGCCACGCCTCGCCGGAATTGACGATCGCCGCTCGCACTCGGTCGCGCGACTCCGACAGCGCGGCGTCAGGCAATCCGATGATGCTCAGGCCGGGCAGACCCTGCGCGAGATCGGCTTCGACCTCGACGACCTGGCCGGTGACGCCCGCCAGCGCAACCGCCCAGGCCCGCGCCAGCGCCATCAGAACGCCCCGCGCAGATGCTCAACAATCGCCGGCCCCGACGCTGGCCGGAGCACCGAGACGACGTCGAACCGCACCTCGGCAAAGCCGGTCACACCTGATGCACCGCTCGGCTCGCCCGTGCCCGCCTCGCCCGCGCGTGCGCGCTGCTCGGCTAGCCAGTGCGCGGCCAGCCGACGCAGCCGGGCCGCCTTTACCGGCGTCACCGCGTCGAGCGGGGTACCGAAGCCAACCCCACGCCGGGTCTTGACCTCGCACACCACAAGGACGTCGCCCTCGCGCGCGACGATGTCGACCTCACCTTCACGACACCGCCAGTTGCGGTCAAGCAGCGTCAGGCCGGCCGTGACCAGGTGCCGCGCCGCGACGTCCTCGCCATATCGCCCCAACGCGCCGCGCGCTGCAGCCGGCGCCATCGGCTTTGCAGCTTGTGGGGTGGAAACCATGAAGAACACCTCCGGATCAACTCGTGTCTCAACCCTGGTTGATCACGAAGAGCCGAAGGTGCCGGAAAAAGCCTGCTGTGCATGGACAAATTCGCCCCTGTGGACGACGCAGCTGCGCCACGTCTGCCGCCGAATGGGCAGTTGTGGTGGCGACACGCCGAAGCGGGGCATGCAGATCTGCCCACTCGCCGCATTGGCGGAGGCCGGAAGCCTGCGCGCTCACTCGCCGCATTAGCGGAGGGTCGAGCGACCGAGGGACCGAGGGAACGAGGGACCGAGCGAGAGGTTACGTCTCACCGGGAATCTGGAGGTCGCTCTTGGCGAGTTCTTCGACGTTGACGTCTTTGAACGTGACGACCTTGACGTTCTTGACCAACCGCTGCGGGCGGTACATGTCCCACACCCAGGCGTCGGACATGCTGACCTCGAAGAACACCTCGCCACCGGCGTTGCGCACATCGAGCACGTATTCGTTGGTGAGGTAGAACCGGCGCTCAGTTTCGATCACGTACTTGAACAAGCCGACGACGTCGCGATATTCGCGATAAAGTTGCAGCTCCATGTCGGTCTCGTAGTTTTCGAGATCCTCGGCACTCACGGCACCTCCACGGTCTCGATCAACTCGACCAGCTCCGCGCGGCTCATCGCTCCATTGTGGCGCATTTCAGCAGCCACGTCGGCCTGCTCGGCCACATCAAGATCGCGCTCCTGGTCCGGCAGGGTCAGCCGCAGCTCGGCACGGCCGTTTTCCGACGTCCGGACGTTGACGAACGAGCGCCGGTGCTGCGGGCACGGCCCATGCGCGGCCAGCGCCGACTGGTGCTCCTTGGTGACGTAGCCCTTGTGCTCAGCGAAGCCATACGAGGGAAAGTCGCCGTGCATCGCCACCATCAGGCGATCGCGCGTCACTTTGGCGATCACCGACGCCGCGGCGATGCAGGCAGCGACCCGGTCACCCTTCCAAACAGCGAGCCCGGGCGCCCCGATCCCGGCCACCGGAAAACCGTCGGTGAGCACGTACGACGGACGCGCGGGCAATCCCGCCACGGCTCGGCGCATGCCTTCGAGGTTCGCCTTGTGCACTCCGAGCCGATCGACCTCGGACGACGAGATGACCACCGCGCTCCACGCCAGCGCGCGCTTGATCACGTGCGCGTACACCCGTTCACGGGCAGCGGGGGTGAGCAGCTTCGAGTCGGCGAGTTCGGGGATGACGCCGGTGCGGCCCGGAGCCAAGATCACCGCGCCGACGACGAGCGGGCCGGCACACGCACCGCGGCCGGCCTCGTCGGCGCCCGCGACCGGATCGAGCCCGATGCGCGCCAGACTGCGCTCGTAGGCGTAGAGGTTGCCGCGGCTGCCACTGCGCGGCAACCTGCCGTTGCGGTCCGTCATCGAGTCGACCCTACTGCGACCGCCTGCGGCGCAGCCGGCGCCGGAACCTGAGCGCGCCGACTGGTAGCACCGCTGCCAGCCCGACGCCGTAGGGCGTGGTCGACGTCCCGAAGGTCGCCGCACCGGCAACCGCGGTGAAGGATTTCGGTATCGCGAGCCCGCGCCAGTGGCCGAGCGGCCAGACGATCACGAAGGCGCGCCCGATGATCTTACTTTCGGGGATCGTGCCGCCACCTGGGTCACCGGTGTGAGAGCGCGAGTCGGCCGAATCGTCGCGGTGGTCGCCTTCGACCCAGACCCGGCCCGCTGGTACGACGATGTCGAATGGCCGCGCCGAGTTGACCTTGGTCGTGGTGGGCGTGGCAACTGGAACACCAGCCGAGAGGTAGCTTTCGTCGAGCGCCTTGCCGTTGACTGTGATCCGGCCCTTGGAGTCACAGCAAACGACATGGTCGCCCGGTATGCCGATGACGCGCTTGATGAAGTCCTTCTCGCCGCTTGGTGCGAAGCCGAGGAAACCCCCGACATCGTGGAAGGCCCTCGCGACCGGGTTGGACGGCGTCGAGGTAGTGGCTTCCGGCGTCCAGGAATCTTCGCCGTTGAAGACGATGATCTGGCCGCGCTGCACGTGCCCGACCTTGTACGACATGCGGTTGACGAGCACCCGGTCGCCCACGTGGAGCGTGTTCTCCATCGATCCCGACGGGATGAAGAACGCCTGGAAGAAGAACTGGTGGACGACGAGCGCGATCGCCAACGCGATCGCGAGCAAGGCGACTGCTTCAACCCAAAAAGGGCGCTGCTGCTTCGGTTTGCGATGGCTGCCGCCCGCGACCCCCGAGCTGGCCGAACCCTCGGGCTGAACTGCTGCTATCGAGTCCGTTGGTACTTCCGACGCGTCGGCGTCGTCCGCGACATCGCTTCGATTGGGCTCGTCGACCAACGTGGGCCTAAACGGTTCGTGAACTGACGCGGAGGTCAGTTCGCGGAAACCGTGTCTTTGGTCTCGCGCTTCTCGCGGATCTTCGCCTTCTTGCCACGCAGCTCGCGCAGGTAGTACAGCTTGGCCCGACGCACGTCGCCGCGGGTGACGACCTCGATCTTGTCGAGCACCGGCGTGTGCACCGGGAAGGTGCGCTCGACACCGACGCCGAAGCTCACCTTGCGGACCGTGAAGGTCTCGCGTACGCCGTTGCCCTGGCGACGGATGACCACGCCCTGGAACACCTGCACACGCGACCGGTTGCCTTCAACGACGCGAACGTGAACCTTCAGCGTGTCGCCGGGCCGGAAGTCGGGGACGTCGGACCGAAAGGAGGCGGCGTCGAGAGCATCGAGGGTGTGCATGGTTGTGTCGTCCTGCCTGGTGAGGGGCCGGTCAAAAAAGGTGGGCTGGCGAAGATTGGCCCGGACAGCGAATGACGCGACGCCGAGCAACCCTGGCAACCGGTCTAGTTTGCCACAGCATCGCCGTCGGACCGAATCGGGTCGTTGATCGCGGCCAGCACACCACGATCGGCCGCCGTCAAAAACTCGTCGGGCAGACCCGTGATCAAGTCGGGTCGCCGCGCTGCGGTACGTCGAAGCGACTGCTCACGACGCCACCGAGCGATCGCGCCGTGGTTCCCGCTCGTCAAGACCTCCGGCACATCGAGCCCACGCCAGGTCGGCGGTTTGGTGTAGGCCGGGCCCTCGAGCAACCCCGCGGCGTGCGACTCCTCGACGAGCGATTCGGCATTGCCGACCACGCCCGGCAACAACCTGATGACGGCTTCGAGCACCACGAGAACGGCCGCCTCTCCCCCGCCGAGCACGTAGTCGCCGATAGAGATCTCGTCGACCCGCATGCGGGTGCGCGCATGCTCGATCACCCGGTAGTCGATGCCCTCGTAGCGTCCGCACGCGAACGCGAGCCTGGGCTCCGCCGCGTACGCCTGAGCCATGGCCTGGGTGAACGGCACACCTGACGGCGTCGGGACCACCAGGAGCGGCGGCTTTGCGTCGTCCGGCGCGATCTCGTCTAAAGCTCGACCCCAGGGCTCGGGCCGCATGACCATGCCGGGTCCGCCGCCGTAAGGGGTGTCGTCGACGGTGCGGTGCACGTCGTGGGTGAAGTCACGAAGATCATGAAT
>JBOGEK010000076.1:0-3055 GCA_050743645.1 Acidothermaceae bacterium | reverse complement strand
GTGCCGGTGCAGCCGCCAAGGCCGGCCTGCTCGCCAAGTTCTTCCTGCTGTTCAAGAGCGCGACCCTGCTGCTGAAGTTCAAGTTCATCGGCACGATGGCCTTGTCGGTGATCGCCTATACGTGGATCTACGGCTGGGCCTTTGCTCTCGGACTCGTGGCACTACTGGTGATCCATGAGTTCGGCCACGTCGCCGTTTTTCGCATGCAGGGTGTGAAGACGTCGCTTCCTACCCTCATCCCGTTCGTCGGCGCCTACGTGAAGGCCGAATCGCCTGTGCAGTCGATCGGTCATGCCGCAGCCGGCGCCCTCGGCGGGCCGGCCGCGGGATTGCTGGCGGCGCTGGCAGCGCTTGAGTTGTCGCATGTCGTCGACTCGCCGCTGCTGCAGGTGATTGCCTACGCCGGCTTTTTCATCACGTTCTTGAACCTCATCCCGCTGTGGATTCTCGACGGCGCCAAGGTTGCTCGGGTGCTGCATTGGGGCGTGTTCATCGGTGCTCTCGTGGTCGGACTGTTGGTCGAGATCGAACGACCGTCGAGAATGCTGCCGCTGATCATCATCTTCGGCGCCGTCGCGCTGTTCGAACGCTGGAAGAACCGCGACCAGTACGCCGCCGCCTACCATGCGACGTCGCCAAGTTTGCGTGGCTGGCTAGGTGCGGGTTACGCGATCATCGGCGTGATCTGCCTGTGGGGCATCAACCTCACCTACATCCCGCACTAGATCAGTTCCGCGCCAACTTTGATTAGTCCCGTTTGGTCGTGACACGCCAGCGTGTCGCGACGAAACGGGGCTAATCGGCGTCGGGCACGCCTAGCGGGTGGCCGATCGCGAGCGCACCCCGGCAGCCGACATCTCGTCGCGGGCTCGCACACCGAGTTCTTCGGTCACCGGAACCGTGAGGTCATTCAAGACCGTCGTCGGGTAACCGAGTTTGATCGCGTCGAGGGCGGTCGACTTCACACAATGACTTTCGGCTATTCCGCAGACGTCGACCGCCTCGACCAGCGCATCGGCGAGCACGGTCGCAAGCGAGCGCCCGGATTCGTCGGCACCGTCAAAGCCGGAGTAGGCCGCCTGGTGCAGACCCTTTCGAGTGTGGACGACGCCCGCGAGGCCCGCGACCGCGGCTGCAACGGCCGGATGCAGTTCGGCGTTCCGAGTGCCGACAACACCGTGCGGCGGCCAGGTGTCGACGAAATCGGGATCGGCAGAGAAGTGATGGCCAGGATCGTCGTGCCAGTCCTGCGTTGTGGCGACGATGGCGTAGTCGCTGTGGCGCTCGCGCAGGTATTCGGCGATCCGCTCGGCAATCGCGTTGCCACCGGGCACAGGCAGTTCGCCGTCCTCACAAAACGTCGGCTGGACGTCGACGACGATCAACGCACGGCGTGGCCCGCCCCCTGATTCGAGTGATTCGGGTGACTCGCTTGGGTCGCCCGGCTGCTGGCTCATGCCGCCATGATGCCAGCTCGATTCGCGGCCGAATCGCGGTCGCCGACGGGCCTGCGTTACAGCCGGGTCGCGAGGCACCCCGCCGCCAATTCGTGCGAGCAGCGCCTACGACCGGCGAGCAGCGGCTGCGACCGATAGGGTGGACGCCGCGCATTTGGCCGGCGCGGTTTGCACCCGGCCCGGCCGGCGCAGTCGAGAGGGGCTTGGTGGGCGACGAGGCGACCGAACTCGCACGTGAGCAGCAATATGTCGATCAGCTGTATGCGAGGCTCGACGAGTTGCGTGCCCACACCGGCGAAGAGCTCGCTGCCGTGCGGCGGCAGCGTCCGAGCGGCACGCACCAAAATCGCTCTGAGCGCGACGCGTTCGCCACCTTGTACGAGCAGCGGCTGGCGCAGCTGAATGCGGTCGAGGATCGGCTGTGCTTCGGCCGTTTCGACACCCGCGACGCGGTGCGCCGCTACGTCGGTCGCATCGGTCTGTCCGACGAAGATCGCCACCAATTGCTCGTCGACTGGCGGGCGCCGGCAGCCCGGTTGTTCTACCAGGCAACGGCAGCCGTGCCCGGTGACGTCGTGCGCCGGCGTCACCTCACCACGCGTGGTCGAGGCGTCGTCGCGATCGAGGACGAAGTGCTCGACCTCGACAGCATCGACGAAACCGAACGGTCGACGCTGTCGGGCGAAGGTGCGTTGTTCGCCGCCTTGAACGCGCATCGCACCGGCCGCATGGGCGACATCGTCGCCACGATCCAGGCAGAGCAGGACGAGATCATCAGATCCGAGCTGCCGGGCGTGCTCATCGTGCAGGGCGGCCCTGGCACGGGCAAAACCGCGGTGGCGCTACACCGGGCGGCGTACCTGCTCTACACGCACCGCGATCGGCTCGCTCGAAGCGGCGTATTGCTTGTCGGACCCAACCAAGTCTTCCTGCGTTACATCGAAAAGGTGCTGCCCTCGTTGGGCGAAACCGGTGTCGTCATGTTCACCGCGGGCGAACTGTTCCCGGGGGTCGTCGCCACCGTCGACGATTCACCTGACGTTGCCGCGCTGAAGGGCGACATCCGCATGGCGCGGGTGATCGCTTCGGCTGTGCGCGCGCGACAACGGGTGCCCTCGCAACCATTGACGATGGACGTCGAAGGACGCCAACTCGTGCTGCGACCACACGCAATTGCGGCCGCGCAGGACCGTGCACGCAGGGGTAACAGGCCGCACAACCTGGCCCGAGTGACCTACGTGAAAGAGATCCTCGAACAACTCGCTTCGCAATACGCGCGGGTGCTCGGCCTGCGGCTCGACAGCGACAATCGAGCCGACCTGCTCGCCGACCTGCGCGATTCGCGTGACGTTCGCCGCGAGATCAACCTCACCTGGATGCCGCTCACACCCCAGCGGCTTCTCGAAGACCTTTACGCCGACCGCAGCCGGCTTTCGGCCGCGGCACCACATCTTTCTGCTGCTTCGCTAGATTTGCTGTGGAGGGAGCGCGGTTCGGCGTTCACTGTTTCCGATGTGGCGCTGCTCGACGAGGCCGCCGAACTGCTCGGTGACGACGATTCCGCGCTGAGAGCCGAGCGGGTCGCTGCCCAGCAACGG
>JBOGEK010000075.1:0-2069 GCA_050743645.1 Acidothermaceae bacterium | reverse complement strand
TTGCTCCAGCGCGAGGCGAGCACAAATCGTCAGGCCTAACCCCGTGCGGGGCTGCCCTTCGTCAAGATGGCCGCCGGTTGGCTGGCGTGGAATGACACTCGACGCACTCGCACGCCCACCGAACAACGCGTCGACCCGTCGACGGACAGCAGGCGGGAGTCCCGGTCCGTCGTCTTCGATCGTCAGTCGGATGCTGCCGCCTTGGGTCTCGCCGACGACGGTAATCGTCGCGCCAGGCGCGTGACGCCGTGAGTTCGTCACGAGATTTTGGACGATCGCCGCCGTCGAATCAGCGTTACCCAGGACCTCGACATCGTCGATTCGCGCCTGGATGACGGCACCGCTCGTCCGCTCGGCCGTCAGGACGGCCTCGACAGCAGTTCGAAGCCCAAAAAGCTGGGACTGCGACGGCGCGGCGTTAACGGCGTGCTGCAACCTGGTGATCTCGAGGAGCAACGCCGACTCGAGAAGCCGCTGCTCTCCGACGTCGAGCAGACCGCGATACCGGGTGAGTGTTGTCGTCGCTCCTTGGATTCCGGCAACGAGGGATCGCAGATCATGCCGCCCTTCTTCAATGCGGCAACGTTGTTGGGCAAGCGTTTCAGCAACCGAGTCTCGGGCCACCCGGAGCGTTCGTTGCCGAGCCGTTGCCGCAGCTCGCACGTTGTTGAGGATCCGCAGCGCGGCGAAAAGGATCAAGCACCACCCGATCAATACATCGGCTCGCGCACAAGTGAACGAAAAGGCTGTGACGAAGACGTGGGTGTGAAGCCGGCCCGCGGTGCGGTCACACGCAGCAAGTCCGAACGCCAGCAGTGCCAGTGCCATTTGCCGACGGTCGAACACGCGAAGCTTGTCGCTTCGGCGACATAGTTCGGCTGCGCCGAACCACATTGCTGCAACTGTCGCCCCGAGCGTTATAACCACTGGCTTTGGCGCGTGCATCGGGATGCTGACAGCCGTCGACACGGCGATCAGCACGGCAATAACCGCACCGAGCAGCAGACCCAACATGCGGAACGGGCGCAATCCGGTGTCGACGTCGGGCGACCGATGAGCCTTGAGAAGCAGGAGGATTGTGACGACAGGCGGCAACAGCCCAGCGAACGCCGACATGGTTCGTTCGCCGAGGCTTCCGAACGGTGTGCCGGCAACCTCCGCCATGGCCCAAGCCGGCACCAACGCCAGGCCGAGGTGGGCGTGCCAACTCCGGCCGGACAGCACCGAAGCACCCAGCCATGTCGCGATTGCCGCGAGCCCGAGGATTCCCGAAACAGCCGCTATCGGCGCGCCGTTCCCGGTGGCGTTCGCCGGGAGACTCGTGGACACGGCAGGCAACGCGGTAAGTGCCAGTACTGCACCGCCACAGAGCAGCAGCACAAAACTAGACGGCGGCGCGGCCGTCGAATTTACGAAATTTGCCGCACGGCGGTCGGAACCACTGAACCCCGCGAACGCTATCCCCACGTCGGCAGAGGCTAGACCTGCGCAGTGACGTTGTCAGTCGAACCTTCGGATGGTCATCGCACGACAAACAGCGCCCCGGCCCGCCGTTCGGGCTACCGGGCCACATAAAGGACACAAGGCCGCCACAAAGAGTACGACTGTCGCCTTCCGATATGTCTCCCCAATTTTGGCGATGCCAGCCCAGCACGCCTCGGCCAACCTGACAACCGGATAGCGCGCCGCTCAGGCGCTCCTGAACCGCACGGAGGGGAAAAGATATGGCTATAAGCAAAACATGGCGAATTGGCGGCTTTGTCACCGCACTCGCCGCCTCGGGCGCCCTGATCGCCTCGGCAACCGGCGCAACCGGTGCCTACTTCACGGACAGCACACCGGGCACGATATCCGGCAGCACCGGCCATCTAAAGCTAGCGGTGGCTGGGGCGACCTCCATGAGCTTCTCCGGGCTCGTGCCCGGGCAATACCAGACGGACAATGTCACCTACACGACGAACAGTAGTGCGACCGCCAACGAAGACATCTGGCTTGTCTTCAACCCAACGAGTCGGGGTTACATCGACTTGACCGGCGACGATACGCAAGGGAACAGTGCGAGCGGGACG
>JBOGEK010000074.1:0-13484 GCA_050743645.1 Acidothermaceae bacterium | reverse complement strand
CCGGGTGCGCAACCGACGCGAACCGCACCATGCCGACACCTGTTCGCAACGCTCCCCCGGTGGCGAGCACCGCCGCACCGGTGTACGCGCGGCTGCCCGCAACGATCCCGAGAACTCCCCGCCGGTACTTGTCGGATTCGACGTCAGGCACCGGCAACAACGCACCGACGTCGCTACTCTGCAAGGCAGAAACCGAGCCGTTGGGCAGAAAGCGCGCGAGGCCGATGTCGACGCACTCGACCGCGCCGGCGTATGACGCGCCTGGGTCGACGAGCAGCCCCGGCTTCCAGGTACCGAAAGTCACCGTGGCATCTGCGCGCACCGCCGCGCCGGTCACCTCACCCGTGTCGGCATCGACGCCACTCGGGATGTCGACAGCAACCACGATCGCGGACGACGAAATCTGCGCCACGGCGGCGACCGCGGCGTCTCGAAGGCCACCGCTGCCACCGATTCCGGTAATACCGTCTATCACCAGATCGACACCACCGAGCACCGCCGGATCAGCTACCCGCCCGCCGGCTGCCCGTAATGCAGCGAGCCCTCCTGCATGCGCGTGATCGCCTAGCAGGATGGCCGATACCGCCGCGCCGCGCCGCGCGAGCAATCCCCCCGCGAAAAGCGTGTCGCCGCCGTTGTCGCCCGAGCCGACGAGCAGCGCAACCTTCGTGCCGTAGACCCGGCCGAGCAGCCGCCCGCAGGTGGCCGCCAACCCGGCGGCTGCGCGTTGCATCAACGCCCCGGCGGGCAACTCCGCCATCGCCGCCGCCTCGGCGGCCCGAATGGTGGCGACGCCGTGCGCCTGTCTCATCGGACGCCTCGCCGTTACTCGACAGTGACCGATTTGGCGAGGTTGCGCGGCCGGTCGACGTTATTACCGCGCGCAACCGCGAGCTCGCACGCGAATACCTGTAGCGGGATCACGGATACCAGAGGTTGAAGCAACGTGGGTGCCGCCGGCACTCGAATCAGCTGGTCGGCGTAGGGCACGACCGTGTCGTCGCCTTCCTCTGCGATCACGATCGTGTATGCGCCACGAGCCCGCACTTCTTGCACGTTCGAGAGCAGCTTCGCGTGGATCACCGAACGACCAGTCGGTGGCGGCATCACCACCACTACGGGAAGCCCGTCTTCGATCAATGCGATCGGGCCGTGCTTCAACTCGCCGGCAGCGAACCCTTCGGCGTGCATGTAGGCCAGTTCTTTGAGTTTGAGTGCACCTTCGAGTGCGATCGGATATCCGACGTGGCGCCCGAGGAAGAGCACCGTTGACGAGAACGCGAGTGAACGAGCGATTTCACGCACTGGCTCCATCGTGTCGAGGACGCGTGCCACCCGGTCAGGCATTGCAGCAAGCTCGCGGACGACACCTGCTACCTCATCGCCGTACTTCGTACCGCGCGCCTGCGCGAGATAGAGCGCGACGAGATAGACGGCGACAAGCTGCGTGATGAAAGTCTTCGTTGCAGCCACGCCGATTTCGGGCCCGGCTCGGGTGTAGAGCACCGCATCAGACGCACGCGGGATCGTCGAGCCGTTCGTGTTGCAGATCGCGAGTACGCGGGCACCCATCTCTTTCGCATGCTGCACGGCCATCAACGTGTCTAACGTCTCGCCCGACTGCGAGATCGCAACAACCAACGAGCGTGAATCAAGAATGGGATCTCTGTAACGGAATTCAGATGCCAGCTCTACTTCACACGGCAACCCCGCCCAGTGCTCGATGGCGTATTTCGCGATCAGGCCGGAGTGATAAGCGGTTCCGCATGCCACGACCACAATCTTGTCGATGTCGCGCAACACGCGCGGGTCGAGCCGCATCTCGTCGAGACTCAGCGTGTGGTCAGCGTTGAGCCGACCGAGGAGGGTGGCGGCAACCGCTTCGGGCTGCTCGGCAATCTCCTTCAGCATGAAGTGGTCGTAGCCACCCTTCTCAGCGGCCGAGACATCCCAGTCGACGTGATACGCGCGGCCTTCGACCGGCGTGCCGTCAAATGTCGTCACCTCGACGGAGTGCGGCGTGACGCGGACTACTTGGTCTTGGCCGAGTTCGACGGCATCGCGAGTGGTGGAGATGAAGGCCGCGACGTCGCTCGCGATAAACGTCTCGCCAGTGCCGATGCCTACGACCAAAGGTGAATTACGACGAGCGCCGACAACGACGCCCGGTTCATCGCGATGGATCGCCACGAGGCTGAACGAGCCGTCGAGCTGCTGACAAACGTCGCGCATCGCCTGCGCCAGGTCACCGCGTGCGACAAAGGCATCTTCGAGCAGGTGTGCTGCGACCTCAGTATCGGTCTCTGAGCGGAACTCGTGGCCCGCCTCGATCAAGGTGCCCTTCAGTGACGCGTAATTCTCGATCACACCGTTGTGGATCACTGCGAGCGCACCTTTGCAGTCAAGGTGTGGGTGCGCGTTCTCGTCGGTCGGGCTGCCATGGGTCGCCCAACGGGTGTGGCCCAGCCCTGTTGTGCTGTCGGTCAAAGGCTCCGCTGCAAGCAGATTCTCAAGGTTCGCCAGCGCCCCGGCTTTGCGGCGCAACTCGACAGCTGAGCCGTCGAGCACGGCGATTCCCGCGGAGTCGTAGCCACGGTATTCAAGGCGCTGCAGGCCGCCCACGACAACGTCTTTCGCCGGGCGTGCACCAACGTACGCCACGATTCCACACATGGCCGTCAGCCTACCGGTCACCGGGTGACGACTTCGCTGGAAAGTCGTCGACCTCCGCCCGCTGACCGATGCCGCACGGTAGCGTCGTCCGGTGCCCCTGATCGAGACCACTGCGCTGACGAAGCGCTATGGGCAAGTGCTCGCGCTCGACGACCTCACGGTGACGATCGAACCCGGCATCGTCGGCTTGGTCGGTGCGAATGGTGCCGGCAAGAGCACCCTGGTGAAGGTGTTGCTAGGGCTGCTCGAACCGACGTCCGGCAGCGCGAAGGTGCTCGACCTCGACACCCAGAGCCAAGCCGAACAGGTCCGAAGCCTCGTCGGCTACATGCCCGAGCACGACTGCCTGCCACCCGATGTATCGGCCACCGAGTTCGTCGGCCACCTCGGGCGAGTGGCGGGCCTGCCGAAAGGTGCCGCCCGCGAACGCACGGCCGAGGTGCTGCGACACGTCGGGCTCTACGAGGAGCGCTACCGCCCGATCGGCGGCTACTCGACAGGCATGAAGCAACGGGTGAAACTGGCCCAAGCCCTCGTGCACGACCCAAAACTGCTGCTTCTCGATGAGCCCACCAATGGGCTCGACCCGGCCGGCCGCGACGAGATGCTCGCGCTCGTGCAACGCACCGGCACCGAATTCGGCATGGCAGTCATGGTCGCGTCGCACCTCCTTGGCGAACTCGAACGCATCTGCGACCACCTGGTCGTCGTCGAGGCGGGCCAGCTACGCGCCTCCGATTCAATCGCCTCCTACACCCGCACCCAACAACTGCTCGCCGTCGAGGTCGACGGTGGCGAGAACGCGCGCGACGCTCTCTACGCCGGGCTGCAAAGCATTGGCCTGCAAGCGGACGTCGATGGACGCGCGATCGTCGTCACCTTGCCGCTCAGCGACTCCGGCGTCACGATCTACGACACCGTGCGTGACACAATCGCCGATCTCGGCCTTTCACTCGTGCGCCTAGAACAACGCAGGCATCGGCTCAGCGACATGTTCCGAGACGCGCCGCCTGCGCAGGCCGAGGAGCGCACGCATGCCTGAGCCCACGGGTGTCATCTACGACATCGGCTATCAGCGCTACGACGGACCACGGCTCGGACGACGCAACGCAGCCCTGGCGTTGTATATACACGGGCTTCGGGGTGTCTTCGGTCTTGGTCGACCGACGAAGTCGAAGGTGCTGCCCTGGCTGGCCGTTGCCATCATGTTCACGCCGATGATCGTGTTGATCGCGGTCATGTCGCGCACCGGGTTGCAGGTCGAGCGCTACGACTTCTACCCATTCCAACTGCAAGCTGTACTTGCCGTTTTCCTTGCGGCACAGGCACCCGAGCTTTTATCTCGTGACCAGCGCTATCACGTACTTCCGCTGTATTTCTCGCGTCCGATCAGAAGAAGCGACTACGCCCTCGCGAAACTGGCCGCGATGATCACCGCAATCTTCGCGATTACCGCCGGCCCGTTACTTGTCTATTACCTAGGCAGCATCGCAACCATCACCCACAACGCCGGCGATTTTCGGCACCAAACCGCCCAGTTCGCTGTGGGTGTGACGAACGCAATCTTCCACGCCGTCCTCCTCGGCGCCCTCGGAATGGCCATCGCGGCCTTCTCGGCGCGACGAGCATTCGCCACTGTTTCGGTCATCGCGGTTTACATCATCACGTCGGCCGTCGCCGGCGCGCTGTCCGGCCTTCCCGGCCGGGGCGGGCGTTACGCCGAGTTGTTCTCGCCCTTCACCCTTCTCGATGGGCTGCGTGTGTGGCTATTGCACGGCAAGGTCCTCACCGAGGCAGCGGCCGCGTCGGCAGCCTACGGAGCCGTCGCGCTCGCGGTCGTGATCGCCTGCGTATTCGCTTTGCTGCGCCGCTACGACAAGCTGACGGCATGACGACCCTGGAGCTTCGGTCGGTCTCGCGTTGGTACGGCAACGTAGTGGCGGTCAACGACGTGTCGATGAGGATCGGCCCTGGGGTCACCGGATTGCTCGGCCCCAACGGCGCCGGGAAATCTACGTTGCTCCATATGATGGCCGGCTTCTTGCCACCGTCGAGCGGCACCGTCACGATCGACGACGAGCCGACCTGGCGGCGTCCACAGATCTATCACCAGATCGGCCTGGTGCCCGAACGTGAAGCCACCTACGAGTTCTTGACCGGCCGTGAATTCGTTGTTGCCAGCGCGAAGTTGCATCGCCTGCCGCATCCTGAGCGATCCGCGCAACGCGCGCTCGAGACAGTCGAGCTGACCGAGGCGGCCGATCGAAAACTCGGCACGTATTCGAAAGGTATGCGGCAGCGAGCGAAGGTAGCGACAGCACTCGTCCATGACCCGCAGGTGCTGCTTCTCGACGAGCCGTTCAACGGCATGGACCCTCGTCAGCGCCTGCACATGATGGACCTGCTGAAAACCATGGCGTTGGCCGGCCGCACTGTGTTGTTCAGCTCGCACATTCTCGAAGAAGTCGAGCGCCTTTCCGACGTCGTCCAGGTGGTTGTGTCCGGGCGCCTTGCTGCGTCAGGGGATTTCCGCGAGATCCGCCGGCTGATGACCGATCGGCCGCACGTGTTCACGATCCGCTCTACCGACGATCGAAGGCTCGCTGCCGCCTTGATGGTCGCCGCGCACACGTCCGGCGTCACCGTCGGCGACAACGGTCTGCGCGTGCAGGCCGCCGACTTCGGCGGATTCACCCGCGACCTCGCCGGGCTGGCGCGCGCGCAGGGCATCAGCTTGCGCGAGGTCATCCCGGCCGACGAATCGCTCGAAAGCGTCTTCTCCTACCTGGTCCACCGATGAACGCGGTCGTCGCACGGATCACGCTGCGCGCACTGTTCGGGCGCAAGAGGGTGCTGCTGCTTCTGGTGCTGCCGATCATCTTGCTCGGCTTGGCGGCGGCTTTCCGTGCCGGCAACGGCACGAAGACCGACATCCTGCTCGACCATTTCGGCATCACCGCGTTGTTGCCGCTGGTCGCGTTGATCGTCGGTACCGGTGTCTTGGGAGCAGAGCTCGACGACGGCACGGCCGTGTACCTGCTCGCAACCCCGATTTCGCGGCGGACGATTGTGTCTACGAAGTTTGTGGTGGCGGCCGCGGTCACTGTCGTATTCACCGCGATCCCCGAATGGCTTGCCGGCGTCATCGCTTTTCCGGGCCAGTCGAGGCTCTCGATCGGTTACGCCGCCGGTGCCGCCGTCGGCGCGATCGTCTATGCCGCGATTTTCCTTGCGCTGTCGGTGATGACCCGCCGCGCGATGGCCGTCGGACTCATCTACGTACTCGTCTGGGAAGGCCTGCTCGCAAGCTTTGTGTCGGGGATCGGCGTGCTGAGTGTCCAGCAATACACGCTGTCGGTCGCGCGGACCGCTGCGGACGCGGGAGCCGTCGTGCCAGCCCACGTCTCGATCGCGGTCGCGATCCCGCTCGCAGTGGTTGTCGTCGCGCTCGCGGGCTGGCTGGCCACCGATCGATTGAGCGGCTACCGCATCAGCGGCGAGGCCGCCTGACCAGACGCGGCTAACCGAGCCGATCGCGGACAACGTCAGCGAGCCGCTGCGCAACGGCGTCGGCTGTCGCGTGGTCGGTGGCCTCGACCATGACCCGCACCAGCGGCTCGGTGCCGCTGGGCCGCAGCAGCACCCTGCCGTTGTCGCCGAGTTCGGCCTGCGCCACGGCAACGGCACCGAGCAGTTCGCTGTCGGAGTCGGCGCGGGTCTTATCGACGCCACTGACGTTGACCAGCACCTGCGGCATGCGGGTAATGATGCTCGCTAGCTCGCCCAACGGTTTGCCGGTTGCGGCGACTCGCGCCATCAGCTGAAGCCCAGTCAGGACGCCGTCACCGGTGGTCGCATGGTCGAGCATGATGATGTGGCCGCTTTGCTCGCCGCCGAGCACGAAGCCACCCGCTTTCATCGCTTCGAGCACGTAGCGGTCGCCGACGGTGGTCTCGACGACCCGAAGCCCGGCGTCGCGCATACTGACCTTGAATCCCAGGTTCGACATCACGGTGGTCACGACGGTGTCGGCGGCGAGCTGACCGGCCTCATGCATCGCGAGCGCGAGGATCGCCAGGATCTGATCGCCATCGACGACTGAGCCGTCACTCGCCACCGCCAGGCAGCGGTCGGCATCGCCGTCGTGGGCGATCCCAGCGTCGGCCCCCTGCTCGATGACCGCGGCCTGCAGGCGCTCGAGGTGGGTCGAACCGCAACCGTCGTTGATGTTGAGGCCATCGGGCTCGCACCCGATCGTCGTGACGGTCGCACCCGCGCGCCGAAACACCTCGGGCGACGCCGCGAACGCCGCGCCGTGAGCGGCGTCGATCACCACTTTGAGGCCCGCTAACGACTGCGACGTGGTCGACAGAACGTGGTCGACGTAGCGGCTGGTGGCTGCGTCGAAATCGCGCACCCGGCCGACCGCATCGCCTACCGGGCGCTGCCATTCTTCGAGTAGTTGCGCCTCGACGGCCGCCTCAAGCTCGTCGGCCAGTTTGTAGCCCCCCCGCGCTAAGAATTTGACGCCGTTGTCGGGCATCGGATTGTGGCTCGCCGAAAGCACGACGCCCAGGTCGGCTCCGAGATCAGCTGTCAGGTAGGCCACTGCCGGTGTCGGCAACACCCCGAGCCGAAGGACGTCGACCCCTGCACTCGCGAGCCCGGCGATGACCGCCGCTTCGAGGAACTCACCGGATGCCCGCGGATCGCGCCCCACAACGGCGAGCGGCCGGTGCCCGACGAAGGCACCGGCCTGACCGAGCACATGTGCTGCTGCGACCGCCAGCTCAAGAACAAGTTCTGCGGTGAGATCTTGGTTCGCGACGCCGCGGACGCCGTCAGTGCCGAAGAGACGCACCTCGGTGCGCAACTACCGCTTGGAGTACTGGGGGGCCTTACGGGCCTTCTTCAAGCCGTACTTCTTGCGCTCGGTGACGCGCGCGTCGCGGGTCAGGAAGCCGGCCTTCTTCATGGTCGGCCGGTTCTCGGCGTCGACCAACAGCATCGCGCGGGCGATGCCGAGGCGAAGCGCGCCAGCCTGACCGCTGATCCCGCCCCCGCTGATCCGGGCGACGATGTCGAACTGCTCGACGCCGTCGATGATCGTGAGCGGGCTCTTCACCAGCTGCTGGTGGACCTTGTTGGGAAAGTAGCTCTCGAGCGTGCGACCGTTGATCTTCCACTGCCCGGTGCCCGGCACAATGCGGACGCGCGCAATGGCTTCCTTGCGCCGACCGGTCGCATTGCCCGAACCGCTCGCGGAACGGCGCCGAACGGTCGTGGTCTCGCTCGTGTAGGACGACGGCGCCGCTGCACTGTCAGTGGCGGCGATGTCGCCGTCAGTGCCGAGCGCCTCGTCGGTCTCGGCGTCGGTCACCAGGGTGTCTGCCACGGAACTCCTCAACTGATTCAAACTGCCCTGCAGCGCCTGCGTATGCGGCGCCACGGGAAGGTGGTGTGGTCGGTTACTGCGCGACCTGGGTGATTTCGAAAGGCACCGGCCCCTGAGCCTGGTGCGGGTGGTTCGGGCCTGAATAGACCTTGAGCTTCTTCAGCATCGCCCGGCCGAGGGTGTTGTGCGGAAGCATGCCGCGCACCGCCTTCTCGACGGCGCGGTCGGGACGCTCCTCCATCAACTCGCGGTACGGCTTCGCGGTGAGCCCGCCCGGGTAGCCGGAGTGGCGGTAGGCGAACTTCTGCTCGCGCTTCTTGCCGGTAAGCGCGACCTTGTCGGCGTTGACGACAATGACGAAGTCGCCGGTGTCGATATGCGGGGCGAAGATCGGCTTGTGCTTGCCGCGCAACAGGATCGCGATCTGAGAGGCCAGCCGGCCGAGCACGACGTCGTTGGCGTCGATCACGTGCCACTGACGCGTGACGTCGCCGGGCTTGGGAGAGTACGTGGGCACTTAGGTGGCCTTCGGGTCGGATGCTTGAACACGGGTTGGCTGGCACGCAGAACGGACCTGCGCACGAGCGCAACGACCTCAGAGCTTACCGGCCAGGCTCGGGCAGGGTCAAAGCGGAGGTACCCGCCCACTAAATCCTCGGCATCCGTCGGCCGGAACGGGCAGGCTGGACCCGTGAAATCCGCCCGGTTACGAGGAGTTGTTCAGGTCCCGGGCATCAGGCGGCTCCTCGCCTTCGCGCTGGTCGCAGAACTCCCCAACGGCATGACCGCGCTCGCGATCGTGCTCCGTGTCACCCAGTCTGGCGGCACGTACGCACGGGCCGGCCTCATCGGCGGCGTCGGGGCGCTCGGCGTCGGCATCTCCGCCCCGATCTGGTCGCGTCTCATCGATCGGCGAGGCCAAACCGTCGTCCTGATTCCAACCGCGGTCGCTGTAACGGCGTTCGCGCTCGTTCTTGCCCTGCTGCCGCCGCGAGGAGCGCTCGCGCCGTTACTGCTCGCTTCCCTGGCGATGGGTCTTACGCAACCGCCCGCAATGGTGTCGGCCCGTACGTTGTGGCCGAAGGTCGTCACCGATCCGGTGCTGCTGGAGACGGCCTACAGCGTCGAAAGCTCGATGAACGAGCTGATCTTCATCGTCGGCCCGCTGCTCGCCATTATCGTGAACGCGGTGCTCGGCCCGGTTGCTGCCGTCTTCGGGTCGGGCCTGCTCGCCGGCGTCGGAGCAATCGGCCTTGCCACCAGCCAGGCTTCACGCCATACGCATGGACGACGTGATGTGCAGAAGTCTCACGGCGCCCTGCGCTCGCCGGCGGTGCGCCTCCTGGTGGTCGTCGTCTTTGCGATGGTGATCGCATTCGCCGCGATCGACGTGTCGACCGTTGCTGCGGCCCGTCGCTACTCAGGTAACGGCGCCGCCGGCATTTTGATCGCGCTATGGGGAGTCGGGAGCATGATCGGTGGTCTGGCCTTCGGCTCGCGTTCATGGCCCGGGCATCGCTCCACCAAGATCATGGTCTTCGTCATCGGGATCACCGCGCTGACCGCAGCGCTGATTCCGTTGTCGAATCTCGTCGCGCTCGGCGCCGTGTTGTTCATCGGTGGCCTGATGTATGCGCCCTGCTTCTCCTGCATCAACCAGGCCGTGCAACGCAGCGCGATGCTTGGCGCGAGCACCGAGTCGTTCGCCTGGATCGCCACTGGCGCATTGGTCGGCGCTGCGCTCGGCTCGACGGCGGGTGGTTACGCCGTGACCGACTCTGGATTCGCTGCCGGATACGGCGCTGCGACCGCTTCCCTCGTCGTCGCGGCCCTCGTCGTGTTGACCGGACGACGCGTGCTTCGGTCCGGCGACACCGATCCCGATCCGGTCGTTGAGGTGGTTGCTACCGCCGCGCACGGCTGACCCGCAAGTCAACCAGCACGCGGCCCGCGCAAATCCGTTCAGCGCGCGGCCCGCGCGACCTCCCACATCGGCACCGCCGACTCGGTCATCGCGGCGTCAGAGCCGAAGATCAGGAAGCGCTCGAACGAACGCGAGAACCACCGGTCGTGCGTCACCGCAATCACCGTGCCATCGAACGCATCGAGTGCTTCTTCGAGTGCTTCAGCACTCGCGATGTCGAGGTTGTCGGTGGGCTCGTCGAGCAGTAGCAGCGTCGCGCCCGAGATTTCGAGCAGCAAGATCTGAAATCGAGCCTGCTGGCCTCCCGAAAGCGTGTCGAAGGTCTGGTCGCACTGACCGTCGAGTTCGTAACGACGCAGCACGTTCATCGCCCGCCCTCGATCGTGCGCGTGCTCACGCCACAACACGTCGGCCAAGGTGCGCCCGAGCAGCTCGGGATGGCGATGCGTCTGTGCGAACCAACCAGGCACCACCCGCGCACCGAGTACCGCGCCACCCGAGTGCGCTACGTCGTCGCCAGCCAGTAAACGCAGGAAATGTGATTTGCCCGAACCGTTCGCGCCAAGCACGGCTACCCGTTCGCCATAGAAGATTTCGACGTCGAACGGTTTCACCAGGCCGGTGAGTTCGAGGTTTTCGCAGACGACAGCTCGCACACCGGTGCGTGCGCCGCGCAACCTCATCTGCACCTTTTGCTCTGGTGGCGCGGACGGCGGCGGGCCGGCTGCCTCGAACCTTTCGAGTCGCGTCTGCGCCGCACGATAACGGCTCGCCATATCGGGTGAGATTTTCGCCTGCTGCTGAAGGGTTTTTGCCAATTGGATGAGCTTCGCGTGCTCTTCATCCCATCGACGCCGAAGTTCATCAAGCCTTAAGTGCCGATCGCGCCGCGCCTCGTGGTACGACGCGAAACCGCCGCCGTGGGTCCACGCCGTCGATCCTTCGATCGTGACGATGCGATTCGCTACCCGATCGAGCAATTCGCGATCGTGCGACACCAGCAGGATCGATTGCGATGACTCGACGAGTCGCTGCTCAAGCCAGGCTTTGCCTGGCACGTCGAGATAGTTGTCAGGTTCGTCAAGCAGCAACACGTCGTCGCTGCCGCGCAACAATGCTTCAAGCACGAGCCGCTTCTGCTCACCGCCCGACAGCGTGGCAACTTTGCGGTATTGAGACTGGTCGAATGCGAGTTGAAGTGCTGCCGTGGTGCAGACGTCCCACCCGACTTCAGCCTCGTAGCCGCCCGCATCACCCCACGCCGAAAGTGCGTGCGCGTAGCGCAATTGGGTCGGCTCGTCGTCGGTTTGCATCATCGCGAGCTCGGCGGCATCGAGTGCCTCGCCGGCCTCGCGAATCGCGCGCGGCGCGACCGAGAGCAGCAGCTCGCGTACGGTCGTCTCGCCACCGATCGACCCGATGAACTGGCGCATCACCCCGAGCCCACCGCTACGGGTTACTGAACCGTACTGCGGTGTCTCATCACCCGCGATCAGCCTCAATAGCGTGGTCTTGCCTGCGCCATTCGCGCCGACCAGCGCGACCTTCGCGCCGTCACCGACCCGACAGCTCACGTCGTCGAAAAGCAGCCGCCCATCGTTTAGGACATGCCTGGCCCGGACGACGTCGATGTGACCCACGCGGGTCAGTCTGCCGCATCAGCGGGACCGGCCCTCCGGCATTTTGGCCCGGTCGCCAGCTGGCCTCAGCTCTCGTCGTTCGTGTGCAGCCCCGTCGTTGCGTCGGCAGCCCTGTCGTTGCGTCGGCAGCCCCCGTCGTCGCGTCTGCGACGAGTCTGGTCTGCCCGCGACGCGAGCATTTCGTCGTCCGGGTAACGCACTTCTTCGAGCGTTAGGCCGTGCGGTGCGACCACGGTGACGCCCGACTCCCGACTCGTTGAATCAAGCAGCGAACCCGGCCAAGCGACGTCACGTCGTCCGTCACCTACGGCGAGCAGCGCACCGACAAGCGAGCGAACCATCGAGTGGCAGAACGCGTCGGCTTCGACCCGAGCGACGGCCACGCCCGCCTCGTCGCGTGTCCAGTTGAACGCGAGCAACCCGCGAACCGTGGTCGCGCCCTCGCGCCTTCGACAAAAGGCCGCGAAGTCGTGCTCGCCGAGCAGCATTTCGCTGGCCGCATTCATGGCGTCGAGATCGAGCGCGCGCGGATAAGCCAACGTGTCGTGCCTTCGCAACGGATCGGCCCAGCCGTCGGCGACCCGATACGAATACCGACGCCCCAAAGCCGAGAATCTGGCATCGAATCCGGCCGGCGCGAAGCTGGCCGCGGCGACCACGATGTCGGCGGGCAGCACGCCATTCAGCGAACGGGTCAAAGAGGGCAGTAGCCTGCCAACGCCCGCGCCGTCGGCACGCTCCACACCGTGATCAAGCAGATAGGCGCAACCGCCGGTTCCTCGCGTTGCGCCTATCTGCTTGATCAACGCGGATAGCGCCAGCGGACGGACGTCGAGATGCGCGACTTGGCCGCGCGCGTGAACTCCGGCGTCGGTTCGGCCGGCGACCGTCAATGACGGTGGCTGATCAAGTCGCAGCACGGTCGCGAGCGCCGACTCGAGTTCACCTTGGACGGTGCGCCGACCGGGTTGGCGAGCCCAGCCAGAAAAGTGGGTGCCGTCGTAGCCGAGGTCGAGACGCAAACGGCTGAGCCCGACGTCCCCCGAAGGGGCGCCGGGCTCAGCGTCGTCAGTGTGAATCCGAGGTCCTTACTCGCCGGCCTCGGCGTTCTTCTCAGCGTCTGCCGCAGCCGCGTCGGCGATCTCGGCGTAAGCCTCGGCCTCGCCTGCCCGCTCGGCCGAAGCGTCGTCGCCTGCTTCGCCTGCAGCGGCTTCGGCGCGCGCTGCCGCTTCGTCGGCTTCGGCGGCCGCGGTCACGGCACCCTCGACGTCGCCCTCGGCCTCGGCGTCGGCGGCGGCTTCGGCGGCTGCCTCGGCCTTCGCTGCCGCTGCTTCGACCGCGGGTGCCGCCTTCTTCGCTGCGCGCTCCTTGGCGCCACGACGGGTAGCACCGGCCGCCTCGGCGACGACCTGCTCGGCCATCGGCTCGACGAGTTCGATCATCGCCATCGGTGCGGCGTCACCCTTGCGGGGCCCGAGCTTGACGATCCGCGTGTAACCACCCGGGCGGGTGCTGTAGCGCGGCCCGATCTCGGCGAACAGCGAATGCACGATGCCCTTGTCGTGGATGACGGTGAGCACCTGGCGGCGGGCGTGGATGTCGCCCCGCTTAGCCTTCGTGATCATCCGTTCGGCCAACGGGCGCAGCCGCTTGGCTTTCGCCTCCGTCGTCGTGATGCGGCCATGCTCGAACAACGCCGTGGCGAGGTTGGCGAGGATGATCCGCTCGTGCGACGAGCCACCACCGAGGCGGGGACCCTTCGTTGGCGTAGGCATTGTCGTCGTGCTCCCTTAAGAAGGCTGCTGAGAGATGGCTGCTAAGAAGTTCAGGCTGCTGGCTGAAGAACTAGAGC
>JBOGEK010000073.1:0-3591 GCA_050743645.1 Acidothermaceae bacterium | reverse complement strand
GTCGTGGACCGCGGCATCGCGGCCCGAGAGCGGCCGCAGCTCGGGCACCCAGTGCGGGTTCGGCAAGAAGCGACAGTCGACAACGAGGTCGGCGTCGACCGGTAGGCCGTATTTGTAGCCGAACGACACGACGTTCGCGCGCAGGCCCGGCTCGTTGACGTCGGCGAACGCGGCAATGACCTTCGCCCGCAATTCGTGCACGTTGAGCCGCGTGGTGTCGAGGACGAGGTCGGCCTCGCCACGCACGTCGCGGAGCAGCTCGCGCTCGGCCGCAATGCCGTCGACCAACCGCCCGTCTCCTTGCAGCGGGTGCGGACGCCGCACGTTTTCGAACCGGCGGACCAACTCGTCGTCGGACGCTTCGAGAAAGAGCACTTGCACGGCCGAGCCCCGCCGCTCGAGTGCGGCGAGCGCGCCGTGCAGGTCAGAGGTAAACCCACGGCTTCGGACGTCGACGACCGCGGCGATCTTGCTGATCGCTCCGCCGCTACGGCTGCCGAGTTCGACCATCGTGTCGAGCAGACCGGGCGGCAGGTTGTCGACGACGAACCAGCCGAGGTCTTCGAGGCATTTCGCGGCCGTGCTGCGGCCAGCTCCGGACAGGCCGGTGAGTACGACCATCTGCAGTGCAGGTGCAGGTGTGGCATGCAACGCACTCAAGGTGCGACCCCTTCGGCGGTCTGGGCGGTCTCGGCTGTGCTCGATGCGGTTCTCGCTGTGCTGTCTACGTTCTCCGGCGTGCTGCTCGCGGTTTCTGGTGTGCTCGCAGTATCGCTGGTTTCGACACTGCGCGTTTCGGTTGGGCGATCGCCTGCCTGCAGTGCCGCGGCGATGGCTTCGGCGATCCGCGGCCCGATACCGGGAACTGCCGCGATTTCGTCGACTCCGGCTGCCCGCAGCCGTTTCACCGATCCGAAGTGTCGCAGCAGAGCCTTGCGGCGGGTGACGCCGAGGCCCGGAATCCCTTCGATCGCGCTTTGGGTCATCGACTTCGAGCGCTTCGCTCGGTGATAGGTGATCGCGAACCGGTGCGCTTCGTCGCGCACCCTTTGCAGCAGATACAGGCCTTCGCTGCTGCGCGGCAAGATGACAGGCTCAGGATCATCGGGCTTCCAGACCTCTTCGAGTCGCTTCGCCAGCCCGACGAGTGCGATGTCGTCGATGCCCAACTCGTCGAGTGCCCGCTGCGCGGCTGCTACCTGCGGTGGACCACCGTCGACGACGACGAGGCTGGGCGCATACGCGAATTTGCGCGGCTTGCCAGTGTCGGGGTCGATATTGCGGGCGACCTCGGGTGCGGTGAGTCCGTCGAATTCTTCGCCCGGCTCGTCCATTTGTAGGTCGCTGCTCGCGCGTTCGTCGAGATAACGCTTGAAGCGGCGGCTGATCACCTCGTGGATCGACGCGACGTCGTTAGCCGTGGCCCGCTCGGCCGCGGCCGGATCGGCGAGCCACTCATCGGGCGGCCGTGACGATTCCAGGCGTGACGGTGTGGGTGAAGCTAAGGCATTGGTGCCGACCGTGTTGATAGCGAACCTGCGGTATTCGCTTTTACGAGCCAGCCCATCTTCGAACACGACCATCGAGGCGACCACGTTCGTGCCCTGCAGGTTGGAGATGTCGTAACACTCGATCCGCAGCGGCGCCCGGTCGAGTTCGAGTGCCTCCTGGATTTCTTCAAGGGCGCGACCGCGCGCGGCAAGGTCACCGGCTCGTCTGGTCTTGTGCAACACGAGCGCTTGCGCCGCGTTGCGACCGACCGTCTCCATCAGCGCACGCTTGTCGCCGCGCTGCGGCACCCGCAGGTCGACCCGGCTGCCCCGGCGGGTGCACAACCACTCGGCCATTGCGACCGCATCCGGTGGCAGTTCGGGCACCAGAACCTCGCGCGGAACCTCGCTCGCCAGACCGGTTTCTGATGCCCCGACCTCGCCGTAGATCTGAATCAGGAAATGCTCGACAAGGTCGGCAGTGGTGAGCTCTTCGACCTTCTCGACGACCCAGCCACGCTGCCCACGCACCCGCCCACCACGGACGAAGAACACCTGGACGGCGGCCTCGAGCGGGTCGTCGGCGAACGCGATGACGTCGGCGTCAGTGTCTTCTGCGAGTACAACGGTCTGCTTCTCCATCGCCCGCCGGAGCGCCGCGATGTCGTCGCGCAACCTCGCGGCACGTTCGTATTCTTGTTCGGCCGCTGCTGAACGCATCTCGCGTTCGAGTCTTTTCAGGTAGGGGCCGCTTTGGCCGGCCATGAAGTCGCAGAACTCATCGACGATGGCGCTATGCTCGGCCTGCGATACCCAGCCGACGCAGGGCGCGCTGCATTTGCCGATGTGGCCCAGCAAGCACGGGTGGCCGGTGCGTTCGGCACGGCGGTACACACCGGCTGAGCAGGTGCGCGCCGGAAACACTCGCAGTAGCAGGTCTAAGGTCTCGCGAATCGCCCATGCGTGCGAGTAGGGGCCGAAGTACTTAACGCCTTTCTTCTTCGGACCGCGATAGACCATGAGGCGCGGCATGTCTTCGTTCAATGTCACCGCGAGGTAGGGATAGCTCTTGTCGTCGCGGTACTTGACGTTGAACCGCGGATCGAATTCCTTGATCCAGTTGTATTCGAGTTGGAGTGCTTCGACCTCGGTCGACACGACGGTCCAGTCGACGCGACAGGCCGTCGTGACCATGCTCTGGGTGCGCGGATGCAGCGCGTACAAGTCGGCGAAGTAGGAGTTCAAGCGCGAGCGAAGGTTTTTTGCCTTGCCGACATAGATCACTCGGCCCTGCTCGTCGCGGAACCGGTAAACCCCGGGCGATTCAGGTATCGAGCCCGTGGCGGGCCGGTATGTCGCCGGGTCTGTCACGTGATCAACCTAACCGCCGTTACCGGACAGCGGTGCTTCGTGTTCGAGTCGACTGACGTGCCGGTTGGGTGGCCCGCGTTCGTTGTGCACCGCCTGTCGCCGCCGCGATCGCCTTGCGCTTGGGCTTCGGCGACGCAGCACTCGGCAGCGCGACGCCCGCGAGCACGTGCCGTAGGAACACGCCGGTGTGACTGCCCTCGATCGCCGCGATCTCTTCGGGCGAGCCCTCGGCGACCACGATGCCGCCGCCCGAGCCGCCTTCGGGACCCATGTCGATGATCCAGTCGGCCGTCTTCACGACGTCGAGGTTGTGCTCGATGACGACGACGCTGTTTCCTTTGTCTACCAGCGATTGCAACACGCCGAGCAGCTTGCGCACGTCTTCGAAGTGCAAGCCGGTCGTCGGCTCGTCGAGCACGTAGACGGTTCGGCCGGTCGATCGCTTCTGCAACTCAGAAGCAAGTTTCACCCGCTGTGCCTCACCACCCGACAGCGTCGGCGCCGGCTGACCGAGCCGCACGTAGCCGAGCCCAACCTCGACCAACGTCGTGAGATGACGCGCGATTGCAGGTATGGCGGCGAAGAACTCGGCGGCTTCTTCGATCGGCATGTCGAGGACTTCGGAGATGTTCTTCCCTTTGTAGTGCACGTCGAGCGTCTCGCGGTTGTAGCGAGCGCCATGGCAGACCTCACAGGGCACATAAACGTCGGGCAGGAAGTTCATCTCGAT
>JBOGEK010000072.1:0-11876 GCA_050743645.1 Acidothermaceae bacterium | reverse complement strand
GGCGTGCAGCGCTGACGATCCGAGGTGCTCGGCTCGCTCGACCAGCGCGTCGACCAAGTCTCCGACCGCGGACGCGCGCCGGCTGCTTCCTGGGTGCGTGATGACGTCGACCGCTGCCGCGGCATCGAGAACCAGCGCGATGTCGGACCAGCCGTGCGACTGCGCCTGCGAGAGCGCAGCGGGCAGTTTCGCGAGGGCGTCGTCCCGCTGATCACTTTGGACGCCTTCGAAGATGTCGTAGGCGCGGCGATGAGCTGCTCGATGCGCTTCGTCCGACGTCGCCACGGCTACAGTCTGCCGGTCGCCCCGCGGCTCGGGTCGCCGTGAGGGGTCCCTCACCTGGCTTGAGCACCCCTCACCAGGCGTCCAAGCCTGTCCTCGGGTACGTCGATCGAGTGAACGTGATCGAACCCCGCAAAGCGCGGCGGAGCGAGGTGGTGGTCAGCTGACCATGTGCTCGACGCGCCGGTTGAGCGCGTCGAGGGTGGCCCGAATCGCGGCCTGCCGCACGTCTTCGCGAACCGCCGCGGCGCCGGTGAGCTTCTCGCTGCCGCCGGCGCTGAGCATCGTGACCGCGACCAGCACCGCACGCTCGCGTCCGGTCGAGGTGAGTTCGACGAGGTCGAGTTCGAAGCGTGCCTTACCGTCGAGCAAATCCTCGACCGCGCGTAGCGTCGCAGTAGCCACCGCGCGCTGCACACCGCTTTGAGTAGCTGTGCCCTCGGCTCGTCCCAGCGCGGTGCGCTCTCCGACCGACAGGGTCACCTCGGCTGCAACCTGCAGTCCCGACGAGATGATGTGCATGCGGCGGATCGCCGGCCTGAAGCGATCGCTCTCGTCATCCTCGTCGTCTTCGATGTCGGGGTCGTCGAACTCGGCCTGCATGTCTTCGACAAGCTGTACCCGATCGGCATCGACCCCAAGGCCAAAGCGTTCGCGCAGCAGTCGGCCGACGGCGCTTGCGACCTCGACTTCATCGACGCCAGGAGCGAGCCCGAGTCGCAGCAAGCCGAGACCCTCGCCCTCACCATCTGGCTCGACGTCGGCTTCGGCCACACCAGGCACCTCTCGCAACGCCGCGACGATGTCGCGGTGGTCGCTGATGCTCACGACGTGAACCCCTGACTGCGAAGGCATTGCAAGGCGGGCGGAACTGACCGAATGTGGGCGTGCTACTTCTCTTCCCGTCAGGTCGGCGTGTGACGGCTGTGGCTTGAGCGTTACGCCCGAATGCAACCGGACGCCCGAGATGCGTCAGGCCGATCGCCGCGTTGCATTGCTCCGCTTGGCCGTTCGCCGGGTGTCAGCGGTTGCAGCCGACGCCTTTTTCGCTGCAGTCTTCGCCACTGCAGTCTTCGCCGCAGTCGTTTTCGCCGCCGGCTTCGCTGTTGATTTCGTGACCGTCTTCTTGGCAGCCGCCGCCCGCGTCGACGCGCTGCCGCTGCCCTTCGCAGCGGTTTTCGTCACGGTCTGCTTCGCGGTGCGGGGTTCATCGGACGCCGACCCACCGGTGCGGCCGCGCTTAGCGGCGTCGATGCTCGCCTGCAGGGCCGCGACGAGGTCGACCACTTTGCCGCCCCGACCGGTCTCGGCCGTGTCGGGGGCCGGCACTAGATCGCGGCCCTCGATCTTGGCTTCGATCACCGAGTCGAGCGCCTCGCGATAGCGGTCGGTGTATTCGGACGGATCGAAGTCGCCAGACAGCGAATCGACCAGCGACGCCGCCATCGCCAACTCCTGCTTACGCACCTCGGGTGACTCACCGAGAAAGCCGAACTCGGGCGCGCGGATCTCGTCGGGCCACAGCATCGTCTCCATCGTGAGGACGCCCTCGCGCACCCGCAGCGTCGCCAACGCCTCCCGCCGACGCAGTGCCACTTTCACGATGGCAACCTTGCCCGACTCTTCGAGCGTGTCGCGCAACAACACGTAGGCCTTGGTCGCCTTCGGGTCGGGTTCGAGGTAGTAGCTCTTGTTGAAGAAGATCGGGTCGACCTGTTCGAGCGGCACGAACTGCAGGACGTCGATTTCGCGGCTCGTCGTGAGTGGCAACTCGGCAAGGTCGTCGTCGGTGAGCACCACCATGTCGCCGTCCGGAAGTTCGAAGCCCTTGGCGATGTCGTTGTAGGGCACCTCTTCGCCGTCGATCGAGCACACCCGCTTGTACTTGATCCGACCGCCGTCGTCGCGGTGCACCTGGTGAAACGCGACGTCCTTTTCTTCGGTTGCCGAATACAGCTTGACGGCGATACTGACCAGACCGAAGGAGATCGACCCCTTCCAGATGCTGCGCATACGCGTTCCTTCGTCCGGGGAGCCCTAGACCATGACAGCCATGGCGAGCAAAGCAGTGACAGGTGCGGCCAACCGATCGGTGAAGCAATCGGTCCAGGTCGGCGACCGCCGACTGGTGATCTCCAACCTAGAGAAAATCCTGTACCCGCAAACCGGGTTTACCAAAGGGGAAGTTCTCGATTACTACGCGCGTGTCGCGCCGGTGCTGCTGCCGCACCTCGAAGGTCGGCCCCTCACCCGTAAGCGTTACCCCAACGGCGTCGACGGACCGTCGTTCTTCGAGAAGAACGCTCCGCGCGGCACTCCCGAGTGGGTGCGGACCGTCACACTGCCGGTGCCGGGCAGCACGAAGAACCGCGAGACCGTCGATTTCGTGGTCGCCGACGAACTGGCGACGCTGATCTGGGTCGCCAATCTCGCCGCGCTCGAACTGCACGTGCCGCAGTGGAAGGTCGGGCCCCGCGGTGGGGTGCTCGACGCCGACCTTCTCGTCCTCGACCTCGATCCGGGGCCACCGGCGTCGATCGTCGAGTGCTGCGAGGTCGCGCTACTGCTGCGTGACGTGCTCCACGATGAAGGCATCGAGGCGTACCCCAAGACCAGCGGTTCGAAGGGCATGCAGCTGTACGCGCCGCTGCGGCCGACGCCGTCCGACCGTGCCCGGACGTACGCACGCTCGCTCGCGTTGCGACTGGAGAAAGCGCGGCCCGATCTCGTGGTTTCGGAGATGACGAAGTCGCTGCGCGGCGGGAAGGTGTTCATCGACTGGAGCCAAAACGTCGCGGCTAAGACGACAATCGCACCGTATTCGCTGCGGGCTCGGCCCGAGCAGACGGTCTCGACGCCGATCACCTGGGACGAAGTATCTGCATGTACCTCGGCCGACGACTTGAAGTTCGTCGCTGCCGACGTGCTCGAGCGGGTAGCAGAAGACGGCGACCTACTGGCAGATTTGGTCTCATTACCGTCGAATCGGCGCGCACGACTGCCGTGACCGGAGGTGCCCGATGTCCGAACCGCGAATCCCGAACGACCCGGCCGCCACCGAAGAAGTTCCCGAGGCCGACGCCCAGGAGCAACAGACCGAGGTGCTCGATCTCACCGATGCGGCGGGCGAGGTGGACGACGACGAGCGGGTGGTCGCCGTCGACGAGGAGGAGTACCGCTAGCCTCGGGATTGCCGCACTCACAATCGCGACGTCGGAGGATCAGCGTGGAAGTCAAAATCGGTGTGCAGTATTCGCCGCGCGAGATCGTCTTCGAGAGCGCGCAAACCCCCGACGACATCGAGCATCTGGTGACAGCGGCCCTCGACGCCGGTGGGCTACTCGTGCTGGCCGACGAGAAGGGCCGCCGGCTCCTCGTGCCGGCCGAGAAGTTGGCCTACATCGAGATCGGCGAAGGGCTCGAGCGGCACGTCGGCTTCGGCGCGATGTAGCGCGATGTAGTTCGCGCCTGACTTCAGGTAGTTCGCGCCTCACTTCAGCACGCGATGACAAACCTCAGACCGCTAAGACGAGTACTGAGGTTTGCGTTCAAGGCCCTAAGTGGCGCAGGGCTCGGCGGCCGAGACCCGACGCTGACCGGCTACGCCGACAGACCCTGCTTCTCGGGCTGTCGCTTCGCCGGTCGAAGAACGTGACCGGCTACGCCGACAGACCCAGCGCGGCCATTCTGGCCATGTGAGCGTCGGTGATTCTGGTGAAGGTTCGCATCAGTTCGCCGATATCGGCGCGGGCGCCGGGAACGCCCCCGACCAGCAGCGTCACCAGCGCATCGCGATCAGCACAAACGGCCTGCGCCTGAGCGAGCGCCTCACCGACGATGCGCCTCCCCCACAACGCCAGCCGGCCCGCGATGGCAGGGTCGGCCTCGATGGCCTGCCGCACCCGATCGACCGCGAACTCGGCATGGCCGGCGTCGGCGAGCACCTCGAGCACGATCGCACGCGTCTGGGGATCGAGCAATTGGGCGACCTCGCGGTAGAAGTCTGCCGCGATGCCGTCGCCGACGTAGGCCTTGACGAGGCTCTCCTCCCAATCCGACGGCGCGGTCTTGGCGTGAAAGGCTTCGAGCGGGACGACGAAAGGCGCCATCGCCTTCTCGGCCTCGACACCTTGGCTTTCGAGGTGGCGATCGATGAGCTGGAAGTGGGCGAACTCGGCGGTGGCCAACTTCGCAAGAGCGGCCTTGTCTTGCAACGACGGGGCCATCCGCGCGTCGTAGGCCAGCCGCTCGAACGCGATCAACTCTGCGTAAGCGAGCACGCCGAGCAGGTCGGCGACGGCGTCGCGGTAGGTCGGGTCGCTCCAGAGATCGCGGTCGGCCGTAGCCGCCGCGGCGTCCGACATCTGTTCGTCGCTCACGACTCGTCAGCGTAGTGGTCGCGGCTTCGCCATGAGCCGCCGCGGCGCGACGCTAGACTGCAAGGTAACCCAGGGTGTCGGGTCGCGCGGGCCTCCTGCGCTACGAGAGCCAACAGATGCGACCGCACCCATTTCGAGAGGCATTTCTCCTGACCACGCTCACTACGTTCGCCGAACTCGGGATCGCGCCCGAGACCGTCGAGGCCCTAGAGGCCGTCGGCATCACCACTCCTTTCCCGGTGCAGGCGCTGGCGATCCCGCTGGCCCTCACCGGCACCGACCTCATCGGTCAGGCTCGCACCGGCACCGGCAAGACGCTCGCTTTCGGGGCTCCGTTGCTGCAGCGCATCAGCTTCGTCGACGACCACCGGCCACACGCTCTTGTCGTCGTCCCCACTCGCGAGCTGGCAATCCAGGTGGCCGCCGACATCGAAGTCGCCGGCAAGGGCCTCGGCGCCCGGGTGATGGCTGTCTACGGTGGCCGCTCCTACGAGCCGCAGGTGCAGTCGTTGCAAGCGGGCATCGACGTCGTCGCAGGTACACCCGGCCGGCTGCTCGACCTCGCCCGCCAAGGTCACCTCGACCTGTCGGCGATCGAGGTGCTCGTTCTCGACGAGGCCGACGAGATGCTCGACCTCGGATTCTTACCCGACGTCGAACGTATCCTGGCGCTCACACCGGCGAGCCGGCAGACCATGTTGTTCTCGGCCACCATGCCCGGCGAGATCATCTCGTTGTCTCGCCGCTACTTGAATCAACCCACCCGGATCCGGGCCGAAGAGCCCGACGAGGGCCGTACTGTTCCCGAGACAGCACAGCACGTCTACCGCGCGCACTCGATGGACAAGCCCGAAATGCTCGCGCGCATGTTGCAGGCCGAGGGCCGCGGACTCGCGATCGTGTTCTGCCACACGAAGCGGCAATGCGACCGGCTCTCGGCCGACCTCGCCGAACGCGGTTTCGCAGTCGCAGCCGTGCACGGCGATCTCGGGCAGGGTCAGCGCGAGCAGGCGTTACGCGCCTTCCGTGCGGGCAAGATCGACGTCTTGGTGGCCACCGACGTCGCAGCCCGCGGCATCGATGTCGAGGGCGTCACCCACGTCGTCAACTATTCATGTCCGGACGACGAAAAGACCTACCTGCACCGCATCGGCCGCACTGGCCGGGCCGGCGCCAGCGGGGTCGCGGTCACGCTGGTCGACTGGGACGATCTGGTCCGCTGGAAGTCGATCAACCAGATCCTCGACTTGCCGTTCGCCGACCCGCCGGAGACGTATTCGACGTCCGACAGCTTCTATGACGAACTGTCGATCCCGCGCGGCGTTGGCAGCATCTTGCCCCGAGCGGAGCGCACTCGTGCGGGGTTGCGGGCCGAGACGCTCGAAGACCTCGGCGAGACGGGCCAGCGGAAATCGAAGGGGCGAGCTGCCCCTGCTAAGCGCAACCCAGCGGCGAGCCGGGGTGAGCACGCGGGCGAGGCCAAGCAGTCCAGGCAGTCCAGACAGCAGAAGCAGCCCGGGCAATCCAGCTCCGCCAAGCCGCGTCGCCGCACCAGGTCGGGCAAGCCTGCCGCTGCCGCAGCGGGTGCGGCAGCGGGGACGCCGACATCAGGTCCTACATCAGGAGCGACCGCAGCGCCAGCATCGGCGCAAACCGGCGAACCCGGCGGCAGCCCGCGTCCCAACCGCCGTCGGTCCCGCGGCCGCGGCAGCGGTTCCGCAACCGGCTCCGGCGACGCGCCCGGATCTACCGCCGCCCGCGCCGATTCGGCGAGTAGCGAACCCGCCTGACGTTTAAGCCCAGGCTGTTGCGTACCGACGATTTGATCGGGCCAACCGCAATTCCACCGGGCCAACGCAGGAGGAGCAGTGGTACTGCAAACTGTCGCCGGACGACGTACCGGCGAAAATGCCGCCGACCTCCGATCGTGGCTTTCGCATCTTCACGGTTGCCCGACCATTTCGCAGACGCTGCTGGCCACCTGCGCGAACGAGGTTCACGCCGACGAGCCCGCCACCTGGTTCTACGTCGAAGCCGACGCGCGTGAAGCGATCGCCCGCCGCCGATGCCTGAGCTGCGGTGATAGCCAGCATCTCTTTGACTCGGCCGACCACTGGAACGCGCCACGGATGTGGAGCTGCCCGAGCTGCGGTCAGTCGATCGCCGAAGTGGCAGCCGGCTTGCATGTCGACGAGACCGACAATCCGGAGCGTTCGGTGAGCTGGGTCGCCGTGGCCGCGCGCTGCGTCGATTGCGGCACGCTCGACGGGCTGACCGACTTCAACGTCGGACCGATCTCCTACGACGAAGTCGTCGCCCAGATCTAAGCCGATTCAGTCGGCTAGTACGGGGTCGAGCGCTTCCTGAAAATCCTCAGCCGTAAAGGGTTTCGCGATGAGGCACATCGCGCCCGCCTCGATCGCCTGCTGCCGCATTTGCGGCGCGGCCTCTGAGGTCACGAATCCGAACGGCACCTGCCAGCCCGCACCGCGCAGCGCGTTCAGCAGATCGAGGCCACTCATCTCGGGCATGTTCCAGTCGCACAACACAAGGTCGGGCGGAGCCGCGTTGATGACCTCGATGGCGTGCCGACCGTTCTCTGCCTGCACAATTTCATGCTCGTCGTAGCCCGCAAGATGCAACGTACGGACGACGATCATCCGCATCGCCTTGCTGTCGTCAACGACGAGAATCCGCATGGGATATCCGAAAATCCTTACCCGAAGCCGCTTACGCGACTCAGGCAGCCTCGGCGGCCTGCTGCCAAAGACTGATGGCGAGCGGCTCGTTGCGCCAGGTGAGGTGCACTTCACGAACTACTTGCGCACCCGGCAGCGAGAGCTGGCCTTGCACGACAGCCGGCAACGACAGCGCCGACGGGCCAGGCAACATGCTCTTCACGTTGCCGCCGACCATGTTCGCGAGTTCGCCGATCGCATCGACGATCTCGGTCTGGGTCACGTCGCCGGGCTGCATCGAAAACAGCGCCGCCGCCGCGTCGCGAGCGGCCGACCCTGAGCAGGCCAGCATTATCGATCCGGTGTACGCGCCGGACAGGTGCACGCAACCGGTGATGCGCTCGCCGTCGTCCGGGCCGCCTGCGAGCAATAGGCCCGCCGGGTCGCCGTCCAGGAACGACGTCCAGACCTCACGAGTGATGACCTCGAGGTCATCCGCGCTGGGGATGTACGTCATGGTTCCTTGTGCCTTTCGTTGACTTTGAGACGGGACCTGAAGGATCTGAGTTTCTAGTACGCCAGGACGTTTTTAGTACGCCAGGACGCCGAGCAGCGCTAGCTTGTCGGCGATCGCGTCGGGAGTGAACGGCTTTATCACGTACTCGTGGGCACCGGCTGCGAGCGCGCGAACGATCTGCGACTGCTCACTTTCGGTGGTCACCATCATGAGCGTGATCTGGCGCCACTTTTCTTCTTTGCGGACGGCGTTGACGAACGCCAGCCCGTCCATGACGGGCATGTTCCAGTCAACAAGCGCGATCTCCGGCATCGCCCCGCTTTGGAGGCGGGCGATCGCCTCGGCGCCATTAGGCGCCTCGACGACGTCGAAGCCGAGCCCACGCATGATCCGTCCGAGGATCAAGCGCATCGCGCTCGAGTCGTCGATCACCATGGCCAGCAACGGACCGCACCTTCCCTCGTATTCATCGAGATCGTCAAGCAGAGCAGAACCATACGAACATTCATCGGCGTCACCAGGAATTAATTGAGCGGTTGGCGGGGCGGCGGTGGTGGCGTGGGCCACGGTGGCGTGCCGGGCGGAGCAACGCCTCGGGGCGGCGGCGCTGACCCGGACGTGTTCGTCGAGTTGGAGCGGTTGCCGCCGCCGTTCGTGGCGTTGCCGTTCCTGGCGTTGCCGTTCGTCCCGGTGGCCCACGGCCAGGTTGCCGCGGGCGGCACCACGTCAGCTCCACCGGCAGCGGGTCGACGGACGGCGGCGCCGACCGCACCCGCACGACCCGCGGCGACACCTGGCCCGCGCGCGCCGCCCAGGCCCGGACCGACACCGCTCGCACCGCCGAGAGCACCCACACCGACGACACCGGGACCCGTCACCGACGGCAGGTCGACCGGGCCGGCGCCACGCGGCCGGTAGGCCGTCGCCGTCCCGATCGTGATGCGCTCGAAACCGTCGTCGAGACCGAGCGTGGTTTCCGAACCACCGAGGAACAAGAATCCGTCTGGCTTCATCACCCGGCGCACCCGTTGCAACACATCGGTCTTGGTGGCCGCGTCGAAATAGATGAGCACGTTGCGCAAGAAGACGACGTCCATGAACGGCAGGTCGAACGGCTCGTTGAGGTTCAACGGCTTGAATCGCACCATGCTGCGCAGTGCAGGCACGACCCGCCAGTCGGTCTCGGCCCGCTCGAAGTGGCGCACCATGAGGCTGGCAGGCAGCCCTCGGTTGACCTCGAGCTGAGAGAAGCGGCCCTGCTCGGCGCGGTTCAACACCTCTTCGTTGATGTCGGTGGCCAACACCTGGACCTGCCAGTCGGAGGTGATCAGCGGGTGATCGAGCACCGACATCGCAATGCTGTACGGCTCCTGGCCGCTAGAGCAGGCCGCCGACCAGATACTGATCCGGTGCGTCGATCCGCGCTTGCGACACAACTCGGGCAGCACGATCTGGCTCAGTGCGTTGAACGGATCCCGATCGCGAAAGAACGAGGTCTCGTTCGTCGTCATCGCCTCGACGATCTGCCTCCGAAGGCGGTCGTCGGGGTTGGTCTGCAACCTCGCCACGAGCGAGCCCACGTCGTCCAAACCGGCGTCGCGAGCGATGGGCAGCAGGCGGCTCTCGACGAGGTACTCCTTGCCGGGACCGATCACGATCGCTGCCTGCTGGCGCACCAAGTCGCTGACGAAGGTGAAGGCCATCGAGCTGATCGTCACCAGGCACTCCCGGCGGAGTTCGCGATCAACGCCCCCGCTGGTGCCGCCGGCAGTACCCGATGGTGGACCGCGGCCCGCCGTCCTGCTCCAACTGCGGTTTGCAGCGTGTCGGCGAGCTGGCGAAGCGGCACGATGTCGTTGGCGAGTCCCGCAGCAGCGACTGCGCCGGGCATCCCCCATACGACCGACGATGCCTGGTCCTGCACGATGATGCGACCTCCGGCCGCGCGCACCCGCTCCGAGCCCTTCACGCCGTCGCGACCCATGCCGGTGAGCACGCAGGCAAGCGCGCCGTTGCCGTAGATCTGGGCGACCGACCGGAACAACACGTCGACCGACGGACGGCAGTAGTTCTCGGGCGGTTCCTGGGTGATCTGCGTGACGACCTCGACGCCTTGGCGGCGCAGCACGAGGTGCCGGTCACCCGGTGCCACCAGGATCTGGCCCGGCTGCAAGGTGATGCCGTCGACCGCCTCGCGCACGAGCAACGGGCAACTGCGGTCGAGCCGCTCGGCGAACAACCGGGTGAACAGCGGAGGCATGTGCTGGACGACGACAACAGGGACCGCGAGATCGGGCGGCAAGCCGGCAACGATCGCGGTCAAGGCGTCCGGGCCACCGGTCGAGCAACCGACTGCGATGACGTCGACGCGATCCTGGCGGACCGGGTGCACGGCCGGAACGGGCGCAGGGGTACCGCCGGTCGGCGCCGTCCGCTCGCGATTGGCGCCGACGAGACCCTTGATCTTCGGGATCAGCTCGCCTCGCACGCGCTCGATCGACGCGGCGACGCTGCCGACGTGCGACGGCTTGGTGACGTAGTCGGTGGCTCCGGCGGCCAGCGCGTCGAGGGTGGCCGACGCGCCGCGCTCGGTGAGCGTGCTGAACATGACGACGGGAAGATGCGGGTGCGTCACGCGAAGTGCGCGCAGCGTTTCGAGGCCGTCCATGATCGGCATCTCGACGTCGAGGATCACGATGTCGGGCCGAAGCTGGGGCAACTTGTCGAGGGCGATCCGCCCGTTCGCCGCCGTGCCGACGACCTCGATGTCGCGGTCGTCGTCGAGCACCGAAGCCACCATGCGTCGAATCACGACCGAGTCATCGACGACGAGTACTCCGATGCTGGCCATCGACACCTCCGCAGACGTCGCCGGCCCGGTTGGCCCGCACCATCACATCGGCACGGAAACGGCTTGCCTGAGGGGTGAATCAGCTGAGGATGCCCATCGCGGTCTCCCACGGTCCGACGAGCACGCCGTAGGTGACCTCGTCGAGCAGGTCGTGCAACACGACGGCTTGCAAGCAGCCGCTGATCGCGTTCCAGACGCCACGCGCGGCCATCGCCGCATCGACCCCGGCAGCACGCAACCCGCGCACCGCCTGAAACTGAGCGGACGCCGCGGGCCGCAAGCGGCCCGACAGATACGCGGCCCACGCGGCGTCGTGCATGCGCCGACTCCAGTCGCCTTCGAGTGCGCACGACGCCTCGGCAAGCACCACGGCTTGAGGCGCGGTAAGCAGTGGGAGTCTGTCGAGCACGCGGCCGACCTCGGCGGCGAACGGCCCGTGGTCGGCGGGAATCGCCGGCAGGCTACGCGTCGCGGCGATCCATGGCCCACCGAGCAAATGGCGTGCGTCATCCGGCAGGCGTCGTCCGCCGTAGGCAGCGGCGAGCGCGTCGCTCGCCATCGCGACCACGTGCGTGGGTGCGCCTTCGAGCAGATCGAGCCGGACGAACCGCAGCAGGTCGTCGAGCCCACCGAAATAGGACGACGCAAGCCCCGCCATTACGGGCTCGAGCGCCTGCGTCTGAAACTGCCCGAGCTGGCGGGTGCGCTCGGCGTCGTCGACCACCTGCTTGGCGGCGGCGAGCGCCTCACCGAGCTTGACCTCAGGCGTGAGCGCCGAGACCTCGAGCCAGGCGGCGGCGCGGCGCGGATCGGTGACCGCAGCTGCGTCGAAGGCCGACAGGTCGGCCTGCTCACCCGAGGGCGCGTAAACGGCGAGGGCCTCGAGCAGCACGGTGGCCACGGCGGCACCGGTAGGCAACCGCGCCAGGTCGTAACCGATCGTCGGCGCGTTAACCAGCGAGTACACGAATGCCATGGTGCCATCTACGGGCGCGATTTCCGCGCCGCCAACCGGGTGGAGTCTCGCCAACGCAGGCCCCGTCGTCGGCGCCACGCCCGGTGCTTAAGCACCAGTGTAGACGCGCCCTGCGGTCAGTTGATCAAGCGACAGGATCCTTAGGAAGCACGGCACGCTGCGCCTCACGTAGTTGGTACAAGATCGGCTCCGC
>JBOGEK010000071.1:0-5151 GCA_050743645.1 Acidothermaceae bacterium | reverse complement strand
GTGTATAAGAGACAGGCCGCCACCCGATCCACCGGCACGAACCGGTTGTGATGGCCCGCGTGCTGGCGGGAGCGATTTCCTTTGGGCTTAGGGGGTCGGCTGGCGATCAACTTGGCGATCGCCCCTACCAGGTCGCCTTCCACAGTGAGATCACCGCTGACGAACGCACGCGCGAGACCGAGTTCGTTCGGTTGCCACAGCAGCCGCCGTAGCGCCCGTGGCCGCGTGAGATGGATCGTGATCGCCGAATCGGACGGCCCGGCCAGCCCGCCGTCCCAGGTTCTCACCCGAAACTGGATCGGCTGGCCCGCGGCCCGGCTGACCATGTCGTAGACGATGCGCGCGGTATCGCGCCCGCCGGGACTTTCGAGGCGAGGTCGCATGGCCGCGGCGCGCAGGCTCACCACGACTCCTGCGGGCGGCGTATTGGCAACAAGCCGATCGGCACGGCACGCATCACAACAACAACCAGGATATGACCGATTTCAGTGCGCGATCCAGTGCCCTGCGGCCACCAAAACCGCCGGGCCGCGCAAGAAAACGTGCGCGTTCACCGGATCGAGGATCAGCCGCAGGCGACCGCCGGGAACGTCGAGGTCCCACTCGCCACCGGCGACGTTTTGCCGGACGGCGAGCGCCGCGGCGACGGCACAGGCGCCGCTACCGCACGATTCGGTCTCACCGACGCCACGTTCGTGCACCCGCATGACGGCGTGCGTTTCATCGATGACGTTGACGAATTCGACATTGACGCCGTCCGGAAAAACCGACTCGTCGACCTCAGGATGCCTTGTCAGGTCGAGAGAATCCACGTTCGTGTCGGTGATGCACACCAGGTGCGGATTGCCCATCGACACGTGGAGTCCTTCGTACTTCACGCCGTCGATCCCGGCCGCCGATGTCTCGAAGACCGCGGGCGCCCCCATGTCGACGGTCACGTCGCCCTCGGTCGCGAGATCGACGTGCACGATGCCGGCCCGGGTGGCGATCGCCAGTCGACCGGGCTGCGCGAGCCCGGCGTCAACCAGGAAACGGGCGAACACCCGAAGCCCGTTGCCACAGGTTTCGGAAAGACTCCCGTCGGCATTGCGGTAATCCATGAACCATGCAGCCTCGGCCGCCATCGCCACCGCTGCAGGATCATTTCCAGATCGGACGACGCGAAGCACGCCGTCGGCGCCGATGCCACCTCGTCGATCGCACAGCGCGGCAACGAGATCGGCGTGCAGATCGAGCGAGCCGTCAAGATCGGGCAGGACGACGAAGTCGTTACGGGTGCCGTGGCCTTTGACAAAGGCGAGTCCCGCGTCGTCGCTCCCGTTGCCGATCCCGTTGCCGGTCTGTTTGCCGGTCTCGTTGCCGATCAGGTCCATGTCGCCATGGTAGGGGCCGCGCCGATACTGAGCGGATGGACAACTCCGACACGGCTGTGCCCGTTGTTGAGCTCCGGCCGGTCACCGAGGCCGATCTGGCGCTGCTCGACGAGTGGCAACACGACCCGATCCATCGCAGCGAGTACGGCGACTTCCTGGTCATGTACCGCGAGGCGGACAAGCAGCGGGAGCACTGGAACACCGACGGGCTGCTCGGCGAAGACAGCGGCGAGCTAATCGTGACCGCCGATGGCGAGCCGGTGGGCGACGTGCAATGGCGAACCGTCGAGTACGGCCCCAACAACGGAAGCCGTCAACTCGACATCGGCATCACACTCGCGTCGTCGGCGCGCGGCAAGGGAATCGGCTCGGTGGCGCAACGCATGTTGGCCGACTTTTTGTTCAACCACACGACCGTTCACCGCGTCGAGGCGTCGACCGACATCACCAACCTCGCCGAACAAAACGCACTGAGCAAAGCCGGCTTCACCCGCGAGGGCGTACTGCGGGGCGCCCAGTTCAGGTGCGGCGCATGGCACGACCTGGTGATCTACAGCCGATTGCGCACCGACTGACGCACGCTGGGGCGTCGCAATGGCTACGGCCTCGCAATGGGCTACGGCGTCGCAAGGGCTACGGCGTCGCGATGAGCGTCAGTGTTTCATCGACGAGCTCCCGGCTTTCCCCGTCGAGCCAGCGAATTCGCGGGTCGGGCCGAAACCACGACCGCTGGCGGCGCACGAATCGCTTCGTGGCCTGCACCGTGTGCCCGCGCGAATCGGCTTCGGTGCACTCGCCGTCGAGCATCGCGAGTACCTGCTTATAGCCGAGCGCGCGGCGAGCGGTGACGCCTTCGCGGAGCCCGCCTTGTTCGGCTAACCGGCGCACCTCGTCGACGAGACCGCACTGCCACATGACGTCGACCCTGCGCGTCAGCCGGTCGTCGAGTTCTGCTGTCGGGCGGTCGAGACCGATCATCACCACGTCATAGATCGAGTCGTATGCGGGCATCGTGCCGGTGAACGATCCGCCGCCGATCGCTGCAACTTCGAGTGCCCGCACGATCTTTCGGCCGTTCGTCGGCAGGATCGCCGCAGCGGTTTCAGGATCCCTTTCGGCAAGCCGGGCATGAAGTTTCTCCGGGCCGAGTTCGACCAACTCGGCTTCGAGAGCTGCCCGCACCTGCGCATCGGTGCCCGGAAACACCAACCGGTCGAGGACAGCTCTGATGTAGAGGCCTGAGCCGCCAACCAGGATCGGTGTAGTCCCGCTCGCAAGTAGCCGATCGATGACCGACCGAGCGAGCAGCTGGTATTCGGCAACGCTTGCGGTCTTTGTCACCGGCCAGATGTCGAGCAGGTGATGAGGAAGTCCCTGCCATTCATCGCTGGCCAGCTTCGCGGTTCCGACGTCCATGCCTTGGTAAAGCTGCATCGAATCGGCGTTGACAATTTCGCCGCCGAGCCGGTGGGCTAGCGCGATGCCGAGGTCTGACTTTCCGGTAGCGGTCGGCCCGATGACCGCAACGAGCCTGCTCACGACCTCGCCCAAAACGCGACGGTGTACTGCACGCCGTAGGGCGCGTCGGCGTAGCGCACGTCGGCCTGCCAGCGAATCCCGCGCGCCAGAGCCGCAAGCGCTTTGAAGGCGCCGACGCCCCCGACGAGGAGTTCTTCGGACAACGCCGGGTCGAGGCTCGCCAGCTTTTCGACGTCCGACTCGGCAATGGCTTTGACCAACTCAGCGTCGAACGGCATGGCCCGCTCGTCGAGATAGCCGGGGCCTTTGGCGCTGCGCCGGGCGCTGCCGTCGGCCATCACGAGCAATGCGGTGAGTCCGGGCAGGCTGGCGAGGCTGGAGAGGTCGGGCCATCCGGTCGCGGGTGTGCCATCAGGTCGGACGGCGACAAAGCGGCGCGTGACGTCGGCGTGGGCGCGATCGAGCAACCAGGCGCCGATCGCCAGTGATAACGGCTGCTCGGCGCTGGCGAAAGCCAACCCATCGACGCCGGGCGCGAAGGCCCCCAAGCCACGCCTCGGTGACTGCGGCCCAACAACAACGATTTGAGCGGGGTTGGTCGCGAGCAGGCGGGCCACGACCTGGTCGCAGGCCGCTCGTAGTTCGTCGGTCTCGGCGGCTGCTCCCGCCGCGATCTGCGGGATCAGCAGCGGCGGGTGCGGGCAGATCGCGACACCGACGATGGAGTCGTAGGTGTTCACGGTGTGCACACTAACGAGCCGGTCGCTCCATCACGGATACCTATCGATCTCGCCTCCGGGCCGATCCCTCGTTCCCCCCGCACGGCAAGATGGGCAAGACTGTGCGCGCGCGGGACTGAACCGCCGCGCTGGTCTGGTCCGATGAGGCGGGCGAGCGCGAACACATCCGAACGGCACCGAGCACCACCGATCAGTACCAGGGAGCAGACGACGATGGGCACCGACACCCAGTGGGGCCGGGTTGCCGAAGACGGCACCGTCTACGTGCGTACCGCCGACGGCGAGCGTGCCGTAGGTGAATGGCAGGCGGGCTCCCCCGACGAGGGCCTCGCACATTTCGTGCGGCGATATGACGATCTCGCAACCGAGGTGACACTGCTCGAGACCCGGCTGGGCTCGGGTGCGGCGTCGGCGTCGTCCACCTCGGTGGCTGCGGCGAAACTTCGCACCTCGCTCCCGACCGCGAACGTTGTCGGCGACCTCGCATCGCTCGACGAGCGGCTCGGCAAACTGCTCGAGATCGCAGAGGGCAAACGCAACGAAGAAAAGGCCGCGAAGGCTGAGGCGGCCGAGAAGGCTGCTGTCGCGAAACGCGCGCTCGCCGACGAGGCCGAAAGTCTGAGCGAGAGCACCCAGTGGAAGTCGGCCGGTGATCGGCTGCGCGCGATCGTCGACGAATGGCGCGCGATCAAAGGCGTCGACCGCAAGCTCGACACCGAGTTGTGGAAGCGGGTGTCGACCGCGCGCGCCGAGTTCTCCCGCCGCCGCGGCGCATACTTCGCGTCGCTCGACGAGCAGCGCAAAGAAGCCGTCGCCCAGAAGGAAAAGCTCTGCACCGAAGCCGAGTCGCTGGCCGAGTCGTCGGAATGGACCCCGACCGCCAACCGCTACAAGTCACTCATGGCGCAGTGGAAGAAAGTCGGCCGCGCGTCCAAAGAGGTTGATGACGCGTTGTGGCAACGATTCCGTACGGCCCAGGACAAGTTCTTCACCAGGCGGTCAGCAGCCTTCGATGAGCGCGACTCCGAGCAGCGCGCGAACCAAACGGCGAAGGAAGCGCTCGTCACCGAGGCAGAAGCGATCGACGCAGACGCCGACCTCGACGCAGCACAGGCGAAGCTGCGCGACATCCAAACGCGCTACGCCGCCGTCGGCCGAGTTCCGCGTGAGGTAACGGCCGACCTCGACAAGCGACTCGACGCGATCGTTGCACGCGTGCGTGCGGTCGGTGAAGCTCGCTGGCGCGAAACCACGGTGTCGTCGTCCCCGCTGGTCATCAGGTTGCGCGAGTCGGTCGAGAAACTCGAGAAGAAAATCGAAAAGGCCCGCGCCGCCGGGCGCCATAGTGAAGCAGCCGAGCTCGAATCGCAACTCGCCACTCAACGCGAGTGGCTGGCCCAAGGCGACCGCTCAGCTCGTTAGCGTCGCCGGCTTCGCGGTGCTGAGCCGAACGGCCGGCGGACATGCCCGCGGGCAGGCCGAGTCTCATTGCTGCGTGCTTTGCTCTGCTGCGCATGCGCAGCAGAGCAAAGCACGCAGCAATGAGACTCGGCCTGCCC
>JBOGEK010000070.1:0-3556 GCA_050743645.1 Acidothermaceae bacterium | reverse complement strand
GCATTACGTGCTCGACGGCGGGCGCCTCGTCGTATCACACGCCGGCCTGAAAGAGGCGTACCACGGGCGTGCATCGGGTCGGGTCCGCAGTTTTGCTTTGTACGGAGACACGACCGGTGAGACCGATGAGTACGGTCTCCCCGTCCGTTACGCGTGGGCCAACGAGTACCGCGGTCGCGCGATGGTGCTCTACGGGCACACACCCGTGCCGCAGCTCGAGTGGGTCAACAACACATTGTGTCTCGATACCGGTTGCGTGTTCGGCGGGCAGCTTTCAGCGCTGCGCTATCCGGAAAAGGAGGTCGTCGCCGTCCGGGCAGAACAGGTGTACTACCAACCGGCCAAGCCCTTCTTGGACGCCGACCAGTTGCCACCGACGTTCGACGGAGCCGGACGTCGAGAGCCCGACGTCCTCGACATCGCCGACGTCATCGGCCGCCGCGTCGTCGAGACCGCGCATCATGGTCGCGTCACCGTGGCTGAGAACAATGCCATCGCAGCGCTCGAAGTTATGAGTCGGTTCGCTGTCGATCCGCGCTGGCTGCTCTACCTGCCGCCCACGATGAGCCCGGTCGCAACATCGGCACGGCCCGACCTGCTGGAACACCCTGCGGAGGCATTTTCTGCTTACCGCGCCGAGGGAATCGCCCACGTCGTCTGCGAGGAAAAGCACATGGGCTCCCGCGCCGTCGCGCTCGTCTGCCGCGACGACGACGTTGCTGCCAAGCGTTTCGGGGCGCCAGGCGGCATGTCGGGCGCCGTGTACACCCGAACCGGCCGACCATTCTTCGACGCCGAGCTCACGTCGCAATTGCTAGATCGATTGCGAACGGCTGCGGCTGCATCGGGGTTGTGGGACTCACTCGAAACCGGGTGGGTACTGCTCGACACCGAATTACTCCCGTGGAGCGCAAAAGCAGAGGAATTGCTGCGTACCCAGTACGGCGCGGTCGGTGCAGCCGCGCGGTCGGCGCTACCCGTAGCCGTCGAAACACTACAACGGGCTTTTGAAAACGGCGTCGATGTCGAGGCGCTGCTCGCGCGCACCCAGGCGCGGTTGGGCAATGCCGACGCGTTCACAGATGCATACCGTCGTTACTGCTGGCCAACCGATGGCCTGACCGGCGTACGCATCGCGCCGTTCCAACTCCTTGCCACGGAGGGCCGCACCTATCACGACCGCGACCATCTCTGGCACCTGTCGTTGCTTTCCAGATTGGCAGCGGCCGACCCCGAACTCGTGATTGCCACCCGCCATCTCGTCATCGACTCGACCGATGCCGACAGCGAGGCCGCAGCGATCGCGTGGTGGCAGGAACTGACAGCGACTGGCGGAGAGGGCATGGTCGTCAAACCGCTCGCCAATCTGAGCCGCGCGGCCCGCGGCTTGGTGCAGCCCGCTCTGAAGGTGCGCGGGAGAGAGTACCTGCGGATCATCTACGGACCCGACTACACGGAGCCCGCCAATCTCGAGCGGCTACGGCAACGCAACCTCGGCCACAAGCGATCTCTAGCATCGCGCGAATATGCGCTGGGCCTGGAGTCGCTCGAACGCGCGGCCAGAGGCGAGCCACTGTGGCGAATCCACGAGACCGTGTTCGCAGTACTGGCATTGGAATCGGAGCCCGTTGACCCGCGACTTTAGCCTTCAACGTCAGCGGCAGCACGACGGTCGCCATCGCACGCGCCAACGACAATCGAGGTTCAAGGTGCGGCGTGGCGTCCAGGTCGTAATCGGTTTAACCGCGCAGCCGTGCGCAGTACCGAGCGTCGGGGACTTAGATCAGGATTCGCCGTCCAAGGATGGCCAAGTTTGAGTCCAGCGCATGCCACCGTCGGTGGTGCGCCACAGCGAGCCGCCGGCCGACACGAGCGCACTCTCTGGCGCGATTGCGTCCAGGGGCTGGGCCAGGCGTTGCACGCCGCCACCGTTGGCGGTGTACGTCGTCCAAGTCGCACCTTTGTCGGCGCTGTGCGCGAGAGAAGCGAGGCATTGAAGCCAGATTTCTTCGTCGTACAAGGAGACCGTGCAACCAACGCTGGCATTTGGCGGCGTGATCGTCGTCCAACTGGAACCGGAGTCGGTACTGCGCTGCAGATCTCCGCACGCATCCACCACGACGATCAGGCCCGCGTCGACCGCGATCGAGGACGACGCGACAGCGTCGGTCGGGAACGGCAACGCCGCGACCTTCCGCCAATGACCTCCGGCGTCTCGGCTCAGATACAGAGTTGCCGGTCGGGTACTCGGCCTGAGGCCCGGTTTGGCGAGCTTGAGTTTCGCGACGAGTTCCGGTGTCGAGCAATCGTCGAAGGTTCCGACGAGCGCGGCCGCCTGCCCGCCCGCGCCGAGTGCTACAGCCTCGACGCCGTCTGTCACCGCACCGGGTGTCGTCTCTCGGCTCGTTCGTCCGTCGTCGGTGCTCGACCAAACGGCGTCGTCCGACGCAGCTAGCAGATCGTGCGGCGGCATCGCCTGAAGCGGCCCGGCATCTGGCGGCAACGACCCAAGCGCCGCCGCGGTTGCCCGCGCCCAGTGACCTCCAGCGTCTTTGCTGGTGAAGGTGCCGAGGCTGGTCTGCCACCACAGGTCACTGCCAGTGCCGCTGACCGGTTGGCTGCTCAGAGCCTCGGGCGTGCCGTGCGACGTCCAGTCGCGACCTGCATCGGTGCTGACCGCGACGGCCGCGTCGCCGTCGCGCGCGTCGCCGCTGAGGTAAACGGTGCCGGTCGTCGTCGCTGCGAGCGCGCGTCCGGTGCGACCCGCTCGCTGCCAACTGCGGCCCGCGTCGGCGGTGACGTAAAGGCCGCCACCACACGGGCCGTTCTGCCCGTCGACGCAACCGCCGGTCAACGCGTAGCCGTGCCGGGTGTCGGCGAAGGCCAGCCGGACCATCTCGTTGTCGAAGCCACCACCACCACCGCCGTCGCCGTCCGGCTCGTACGGTGTGCTCCACTGCACATGCCAGGTACGCCCGCCGTCGTCGGTCGCCTCCACGACGTCCGAGCCGTCGTACTTGGTCGGTGTGCCACCAGCGGCGAACCCGTGGTCGGAATCGACGAACGCGACGGCGTACAACGGCCGGTTCTGACACGAGCTCGGTAGCAGGGTCCAGTGCCCGCCGGCATCGGTGCTGCGATACACCGCGCCAACACAGGAAGGCTTGCCCGCATTGCCGGTCGCATACATCGTCGACCCGCCCGGCAGCACGTCGATTCCGGTGAGATCCAACCCCAACTTCGCCCAGGTGCGACCGCCGTCGACCGACCGAAGCGCATCATCGCCCGCGCTGCTTGCCACCACGTCGGGCACTGCGACGTCGATCGCGTGGTCGCCGATGCTGCCCGAGGCGATCTGGTAGCCCTCGCCCAACGGCATCACCAACTGCGCCGGCACGCTTGCGTCGACCAGCCGCCACGTCACGCCGTCGACGCTGGTTCCCACAACTTCCGAGCCATCCTGATCCGGCCCGCCACGATGCCCAAGTGCAGCGAACCCACTGCCGGCTCGAGTGATCGACCAGAAATTCGCACCCATTACTGCGAAACTCCAGGT
>JBOGEK010000069.1:0-1598 GCA_050743645.1 Acidothermaceae bacterium | reverse complement strand
GGCTTCGGAACCTGCGCGACACGCTGCGGTCGCTGCTCGACGGGGTCGGTGTGCACGATGACGCCACGGCCGTTACAAGTCTCGCAAACCTCAGAAAATGCTTCGAGCAAACCGTTTCCGACCCGCTTGCGCGTCATCTGCACCAGGCCGAGCGACGTGACCTCGGCAACCTGATGCTTGGTGCGGTCGCGACCAAGGCATTCGACGAGTCGGCGCAGGACGAGATCACGGTTGCTTTCGAGAACCATGTCGATGAAGTCGATAACGATGATGCCGCCGATGTCGCGCAACCTCAGTTGGCGCACGATTTCTTCGGCAGCTTCAAGGTTGTTCTTGGTCACCGTCTCTTCGAGGTTGCCGCCCTTGCCGATAAACCTGCCGGTGTTGACGTCGATCACGATCATCGCTTCAGTGCGATCGATGATCAGGTATCCGCCACTGGGCAGCCACACCTTGCGATCGAGAGCTTTCGCGATCTGCTCGTCGACACGGTAATGCGTGAAGATGTCTTCTTCTGACGTCCAACGAGAAAGGCGGGAGGCGAGGTCGGGGGCGACGTGGCCGACATAGGCCTCGACGGTGTCCCATTCAGATTCTGCTTGCACGACAAGAGAATTGAAGTCTTCGTTGAACACGTCGCGAATGACGCGGATCGTGAGATCCGGCTCGCCGTACAGCAACGAAGGCGCGCTCGCCGTCTCTGATTTCTTCTTGATGTCTTCCCACTGGGCCGACAGCCGGGCGACGTCGCGTGAAAGCTCCTCTTCCGAAGCACCTTCAGCCGCGGTGCGAACGATCACTCCCGCACCATCGGGCATGACCTTCTTCAAAATCGCCTTCAGCCGCGAACGTTCGACGTCGGGCAACTTGCGACTGATGCCCATCATCGAACCCTCAGGCACGTAGACCAGGTAGCGGCCGGGCAGGCTGACCTGGCTGGTGAGCCGGGCGCCCTTGTGGCCGATCGGGTCCTTCGTGACCTGCACGAGAACGGACTGGCCCGGCTTCAGCGCTTGCTCGATCCGGCGCGGCTGACCCTCGATGCCCGATGTGTCGAAGTTGACCTCACCGGCGTACAGCACCGCGTTGCGACCCTTGCCGATGTCGACGAACGCCGCCTCCATGCCGGGCAGCACGTTCTGCACCCTGCCGAGGAAGACGTTGCCCACCATGCGGTTCGCCGAAGCCGTGCTCACAAAATGCTCGACGAGGATGCCGTCCTCGACGACTCCGATCTGGGTTCGGTCACCGCGCTGCCGCACGACCATGACACGGTCAACGGACTCGCGCCTGGCCAAGAACTCGGCCTCGGTGATGACGAGTCCGCGTCGGCCACGCCGGATCTGCTCGCGACCCTCGCGGCGCCGCTGCTTCTTGGCCTCGAGCCGGGTCGAGCCCTTGACGCCCTGAACGCCACCGCCGCGCTCGTCGTGCTCGCGGGGCTCGCGCACCCGCACGACGGTGTTCGGCGGATCGTCGGGGGCATGCTCCTCGAGTTCGCCACCCGGGCCACGACGGCGACGCCGGCGGCGGCGCCGGCTCGACGCCGACGTGCCTTCACCGTCGTGATCATCGTGATCATCGTGATCATCGTGATC
>JBOGEK010000068.1:0-3982 GCA_050743645.1 Acidothermaceae bacterium | reverse complement strand
CGCACGCTCGACCAAGCGGCCGTCGAGGTCTGTGACGAGCCCGACCGTGTGCGGAAGTGCCGCGCATGCGCCGAATGCTGCTCCGCCTTTGTAGTCGACCAGCACGAACGACAGCTCATCGGGCCGGTTGGTGATGGCCAGTGAAACCACGAGTGTTTGGAGCAACTCGCTTTTGCCTGAACCTGTTGTGCCCGCAATCAGCGCGTGCGGGCCGTCTTTTGCGAGATCGATGGTGAAGCTGCCGGTGGCTGCGGCTCCGAGTAGAGCTGCTGTGCTGCCGCCGGTGGATCGTCGCCACCGCTCGGCCAGCTCGTCTCCGAGCTCGGCAGCCAAGTCGGCCGACCGACTTACCTGGTCGAGCCGTGCCAGTTCAAGCCAGCGAACAGCACCAGGCAACCCCGCCGTCCGACCGACGCCAGCACTTTCACCCCCACCGGCGTCGCGCAGCGGCGCGAGTGCTCGGCCGATCCGTTCGGACCAACCGATGGACACGCCGTCGAATGCCACGCCCGAAACCGTCGGCACGGCCGAGCCACGGAGGCTGAGTCGAGTCGCCGTATCGCCGGAAAATGTTGCAACCGCGGCACATTCTTCGGGTAGCAGCGATTCGTCACCGTCGAGGCAGATCGCAAACACTCCGGATTCACCGGCTCGTGACAGGAGTTCGGGCAGCCCGGGCACGTCGCGCATCGCCCGCGCTCCGTCGATCACAACGACGACTTCCCGTGCATCGGTCGTTGGCTCGCTGCCCGTGGTGACGCTGGCATTGATTTCGGCGATCCGGGCTGCTGCGCTGTCGGAGTCGGGGCCGACCAGGGCGCGGCAGTGACGAGGCTCGGCTGGACGCAGGTGCGGAAGCCACCGGGTCCACTCCCACAAGGCGGCGCGGGTTGGCTCGGCGAGAAGCACGATCGCGAGTTCGCGTGGACTGTGCAGTGCCGCGAGTTGGCCGACGAGGCAACGGGCAAGCGCCGTCGTTCGGTCGGGTGGTCCGGCGATGCCGAGCACGCCGACGTCGCGGAGTTGCACCGCAACAGGTACGTCGACGACGACCGGCACGTTGGTGTCGTTGACGACGCGAACCGCGGCGGGCAGCGTGCCGGTGCCCAAAGTCAGGCGTAGAAAGTCGGGATCGGATCGGCGTCGTTCCCAAAGCCGTGGGCTCGGAGCGCTGACGATCTTAGCCAGCAACGCTGGATCGGGGGTGTGAACTCGGCGGTCGGCGGCTTCGGCACCGAGTGCCTCTGTGAGCCGGGCTCGGGCTGCGGCGAGCGCAGTCTGGTAAGTCGACTGTTCGGCTCGTGCGGTTCGGCGGTGCCCCACGCGGTCGGCAACCCACTGCGCGGCCATCATCACGGGAGACAGCACCGTGAACAGCAGGTATTCGGGCCGGCGCATCACCGCGGCGAGGACGACGCCCGCAACCAGTGGCGCGATGGTCGCGATGACCGGCAACCGGGCCGGCGCACGCTCCTGCGGTGGCACTGGAAACTCGATGCAAACCGGAGCCGATGCTGGGCCGACGCGTGGCGGCCGGTTGTAGGCGAGACAGCCGTCGGTGCCGGCAACGAGCGCGACCGGAGGCTCGTCAGGAACGGCGAGCGCCAGCGCGGATCGACCCATCCTGATGGGCGCCCCAGCCGCAATCGCCACCGGACTGTCGCCGACCCGACTGCCATCGACGGAAGTGCCATTCGTCGAACCCGCGTCGGCGACCGTCACCCCTGATGCCGTCACGACCAAAGTCGCGTGCCGCCGAGACACGTCGTCGTCGTCCAGCACGATGTCGTTGGTGCTCGCGCGCCCGATGGTTGTGGTGCCGAGAGCGAGTGGATGTACCGCACCGGCGCTCGGGCCCCCGACGACGCGCAACTCGAGGTACCCGCGTGGGCGGGCGCCGCGCCCAGCCGCCCCACCCTCGGCCGGCGCACCGAAGCTGACTACCGCGCCGTCGCGAAGGCCGCTCGACGCGAGCGGGATCAAGCGGTCGACCGGGCGCCCGTCGAGCAGTACCGGGTCGTCGGGCCGCGCGCCGACCAGCTCTGCAAGCTTCGAGACGACTTCGCCGGACGGCGTGGAGCCAGGTGCCTCGACCAGTGCGTCTTCGCGGGCGCCGTGTGAGGCGACGGCGACCGTGACGGTGGCTCGCATTGGCGCTCCTGCCCGGGCTAGTGGTGATCGTTCCGGTCATTGTGGCGAGGCCCGGCCGACCGCCGCTTGTTCGCTATCGCCACCTGTGGAAAACAACGCGACGCCTGTGGACATTGGGCCCTTTGGTCCTTTAGGCCTATTGCTGCGCTGGTTAGGCTGAATCACTCATCCGGCTAGTACGAACGGCCGATTGATCATTTGCTCCATTCGGTCGTACAGAACCGGTTCAGTAGCGCAAGATAGGCCTTGCCGATGCAGGACCGCTTTATCGATCAGCGAGGTGACGGTGTGGTGAGAACGGGACATTTGGCGGAGCGGGCAGCCGCCACCCGGAGTAACCGCAACGACCACCTGGCCGAGCGATCAGCAGCCGCATCGGCATTGTTCGTGCAGGACCGCGGTACGCGACCTGCGTGCAGCGGTGACCTCCGTGGGGGAAGGGGGGTGCTCTTAATGCGCGGCGCGGAGTGGGGTTAATCGAGGTCATGGCGCCTTGTCGCGCCCGACCATGCAAGACGTAGGAAGGGTTCTGGCTATGGCCAGGCCCTTCCTGTGTGTTGGGACCGGACATTTCGGCGACGGATCATCCTTTTCGGACACAACTGGCCCATTCGGCCTATTGGCAATCACCGCTCTCTGCCGATGTTGCTCTCATGCGGTGATATCGCCGGAGGAGGGACGTTGAGCCAGATTCGTGGACGCGCGGTGAACCGCGTCGTTGGCGTAGTCGTGCTTGCGGGCCTCCTGTCCTTGGTCGCTGCGAGCCTCAAGGCGGCTACGGAGCAAAAGGCCGACTGGGCACGGATAGGGCTTGTGGTCGTTTGCGCTCTGGCAGCAACCATGGGCACGGTCGGCCTGCGTCGTGGAGGCTCACGTCAGCTGCACAACTGGCGTGAGACATCGCTCGTATTGGGAGTTGTTCTCCTGCCGCCAGGTCAGTTGGTTTTGGCGCTCGTTATGGCTGCAACGGTTGCATTCGTTATTCGGCGAATGCCGCTTCTCAAGTTGGTGTTTAATGCGGCCACAGTCGCCGTGGAAACGGCTACTGCTTCGCTCATAGTCGAGGCGGCAGGTCTTTCGCATACCGGTTCGTACTGGGCGGCCATCCAACAACCGCGGGCGATGGCTTGGGTGGTCGTCGCGAGTTTTGCTACGCCGATGGTGTCGACGTTGTTTACAGTCGCTGCGATTGCCGCCGAACGTCGTCGACGCCTATTCGCTGGGCTGGTCGACCTGTTGCCTACGGCACTTGCGGTGTGGGGACGCAATGTTCTGGCAGCGATTGCGATTATGGCTGCTGCCTCTTGGTCAACTCTCCTAACCGCCGGTGCGATCGTGATCTTGTTGATCGCGCACTTCTTCAGCACGGATCGCATCGTGATTCGGCAAGAGCGGTTCGCTTGGCACAGGTTGCACGAGGCGATCGAGCAGCTGCGTGACGTCGAACTCGACATCCTCGTCAGTGACGCAACTGCGGCTGTCGCAGCCATGATGCGGGCGGATGCGGCTGAGATTCAGCTCTATGCGAAGACCGGTTACGCCACCTTGCTGCGCGCCAGTGACGTTGAAGACGCACATACGCCAGAGGAGGACGAATCCGCACCGGGCCACAGCATGGACATACCGCTGTCCACGCGCGAGGGTCAGATTGGTGAGCTCCGTTTACTCTTTCACCAAACAGTGAAGCTGAATGAAACCGAAAGTGACTGCCTCGCCGCTTTCGCTAACGCGTTGGCGGTCGCCCTGGCGAATGCTTTGAAGTTTGAGGCGATTCGGGAAGAGGCGTACCGACGAATCCGTGCGGCATACGTCGACCCGGTTACTGGCGTCG
>JBOGEK010000067.1:0-5659 GCA_050743645.1 Acidothermaceae bacterium | reverse complement strand
GTTCAGCTGAACCGCCGGGGGAATTCGCGAGCACGTTCGGCATCACATCACGAAGTGCCGACAAGGGGCTTCGCGGCCTTCGCAACGGCACGAAGGCGCGGAACGGTACGCGCGGGTTTTCGCCGTCCGCGCAAATGCTTGTGTCCGAAGCCGTGAGGCGGTAGCCAGTTCTGATGGGTTCGGGAACGGATGACATTCTGGGGCGGCTGTTCGAACGGCGGCTCGTCATGGCGCACGGCCGCCTCAACGCCGAACTGGCCGACACGATCACGGCCCAACTGATCACGCTCGACGCCGACGGTGACGAACCGATCGAGCTGCTGATCGACTGCCCCGACTCTGAACTCGATCCCGCGTTCACCGTGCTCGACGTCTGCGATTCGTTACGCGCACCGCTCACCATCGTGGTCACCGGTCGGCTCACCGGCGCGGCGGTCTTGCTGCTCACGAGCCGGCATCGCCGGGTCGGGCGACCCCACGCAACGTTGCAACTGTGCGAGCCAAAGTTCGAATCCTCGATGCCCGGGACCGCGGAGACGATCGCCCGACTCGTCGAAGAACACCGGCGCCGAATCGGGGCGCTGATCGAACGAATCTCCGACCGCACCACCCGGCCCGAACCATTGATCGCCGACGAGATGAGCCGCGGCATCTATCTCACCAGCGACCAGGCCGTTGCCTACGGCCTATTGGACGACGTAGTGCGCCGGGCGCCTGCGTAGGGCACGCAGCTATTGAGAGGCCAGAAACGCCAGTAACTTCGGCCATGCGTCGGCTTCAGCCGCTTCGTTCGCATCGACGTCGCCCTCCTGCAGTTGGCCACCACCGAATGTGCCGGCGGTTGAAAGCTCGGCGTAGTACGGCACGAGCCCTCCTAGGCCGTGACCGGCTTTGGGGTAGGCGAGATTCACGAGTTCGTGCCCGAGCTGGTGAGCTCGCAGCCGGGCGGCGATCGCATCGGCATAGGGACACGATGGCCAGACTTGGTCTAGTCCGCCGCATACCAAGAACACCGGTCCGTCGATCTTCTCGACAGGGATCACCGCCTGCGGCGCGTCGATGGGATCCGGATCTTCATACTCGGCCATCGAGACTCCTGGTACTGGCTGTCCTGCGAGGGTCCACGCCGGCAAGGTGTCGTCGGGGTATCCGGGATTCACGACAGAACTGGGCGTCGTAGCGATGACGCCATGGATCAGTTGCGGGAAGTCGGCGCCGAGCAGCAACGCGGCCTCGCTGCCGCGCGACTCGCCCCACACCAGGATGTGGTTGGCATCGACGCCTGGCTGACTGGCCAGAATCTTGGCTGCCTTGACGTTTGCCGGGTGGCGTACGCGGTTGCAACGATTTTGGCCCCAACACGTGCCGTGAGTTTGACGACGAAACCTCCGCGACCCTCGGCGAAGCCCGCGACGTCTTCGCCCGGCGTCGGCGCGAGCGTCTCGAACAAGCCCATCGGGTTCGCACCGGTGTAACTGCCACTCGTCGGAGATTGCGTCGTCGAGACGGTGCCGGCTGAACTCGCGTCAAACGTGGCGCTAGACGACCAATTGTCATGCTCTTCGTCGAGCACGCTGGCCGTGACTGTTGTCAGTGCGTGTGGCGGCAGGCCGGAGATTGACACCGCAACTGCTGAGTCCATGGGAGCGGTAGCCGGGACGACGGAAATGGTTGGCTTGCGGGCCGCCGCCGGCGGGGCCGCCTTTGGGTGCGAGCAGCCTTCGAGAACCAAAACTGACACCGCCACGACGGCGCCCGCGCGGCTGATACCCCGTTTCATGCCACGATCATGTCGCGCCGCGATGTGGTTAACAAGCGATTGGAGTAGACCAATTGTGGCCAGCGGTCAGCCCGGTGCGCCGTCCCAACGGGCCTTTCTCATATCGACCCGGTCGCCCCGCATCGGGGTGCGATCGGCACGCAATAGGCGCAAGGCCTCGCCATCATGGCAAGTCGCAGGGCTGCCATCGGCGTGCACGACCCGATGCCACGGAACTGCGCCGCCCCACGTCGACATCACTTTTCCGACTTGGCGCGGACCGCCCTCACCGACGAACTCGGCGATGTCGCCGTAGGCCATCACTCGGCCGCAGGGGATCGCCTCGACGACGTCGAGAACACGTTGAGCAAAACGTGGTACTTCAGCGGGCTGGGATCTCGGCACGGACGAAGAATTGCGCGCTTTTCGTCGTCCGGTCAAACGAGAACGTCAGACCGACTCGGGCGGAACGTAGGCGCCGAGAACCGGGCGCAACCTACCGGCGAGTTCGGTGGGGTCGGCTACTTCGAGCACGATGCGGCGAAACTCAGCACCGGGCCGGCATTCGATACGCAGCAATCGCTCAGCCCGCCGCGCCGACCAGAAACTGCGCTCATCCCCTAGGCCGAACGCACCCGCGTAAAGCACACCCGGTACGGCGATCCCCGGAAAGTACATGCCGATCTGCGGGACCCGATCACGGTGCTGGACGACGACACCACGCACGTGGTCGAGCGGCACCTTTACCGTGCGGCGAAAGGCGAGCAACATGTCGAGGCCACGCATGCGCACGGTCAACTGGCCGTCGGCGAGATCGACATCAACGCCCGTCCCGAAGCGCTCCATACGTTCATCTTCGGCGTTAGACCGCCTCGGTGAAGCCCTGACGGCAAAGATGGCCTGCCCGGACTAGGCCCGCCCTAGCGTGCTCGGCGACCTCATCAGTCTACTTTGAAGTAGACTACTATCGCGTCGACTGACCGGAGGGCGAAGCGTGGAAGCATACGACTGGTCCTCTGTGAACGAGTTTCTCGACCGCGAGGCAGAGCTCAAGGCGCTTGAGACCTGGTGGTCTGGTCCTGAACGGACGCCGATGTCGCTGTACGGGCGACGCAGGACTGGCAAGTCGTGGCTGTTCCGACGGTTTGCCCACGGCAAACCCGCGATAGTGCTCGTTGCCCGCGAGCTGGCCCCAGGCTCACAGCTGGAGGATTTCGCCACCAAGCTCGAATCCGCCTTGGGGGTCCGCCCGGTCGTTTCGAACCTGGGCGAGTTGTTCCGGTTACTCCACAGGGCAGCACACGACCGGAAACTGCTGGTCATCATCGACGAGTTCCCCTACCTGCTGCCGCGTACCAAGGCTGGAACTGCGCGCGTCCTCACGGAGCTCGCCGCCGTCATCGAAGAGGAGCGCGACGACTCTGAGCTGAAGCTGGTGTTGTGCGGCTCGCTGGTGAGTGAGATGGAGTCGCTGATGGCCGAGCGTGGGCCTCTGCACGGCCGGTTGCGTCCGCTTCAGCTGCACCCGGTCGACTTCAGCAAGGCACGCCTGTTCCTGCCGGAGCACCCGCCGCATGACCAGTTTGAGCGGTACGCCATCGCCGGCGGGATGCCGCGCTACCTGTCGGCGCTGGCCGGATCGCAGGCGCTGCGCACGATCGTCTGCCGCGAAATCCTCAGCCCGAACGCTGCGCTGTTCAACGAGGGCCGGGTGATTCTCGAGCAAGAGCTGAACGAACCCAAGGTGTACTTCGCGCTTCTGGAATCTCTGGCGACCGGCGACAAGGACAGTGGCGAGCTTGCCTCCGCGCTGCGGTCTGATGCACAGCGAACGTCGAAGTATCTCAGCGTGTTGACCGACATGCGCCTGGTCGAGCGGCTACTGCCAGCGGGCGCAGCGGCGACAAGCCGCGCAGGTCGCTGGCATCTGCGCGACCCGTTCTTCCGTTTTTGGTTCCGCTACGTGCTTCCGTTCCAGGACGACCTCGAGTCAGGCACTCCGACAACGACCCTGTACGACACCGAAATCGCTGACACGCTGGCCGAGCACGTCGGAAAGGAGTTCGAGAAGTTCTGTCAACACTGGGTTAGAGCCACCCAGCCGGTGAGCCGTGTCGCCGGCTGGTGGGGACCGGCCCTGCACTCGCTTCGCCGAGAGGGCGCCAGAAGCACCGAGGAGATCGACATCGTCGCGACAGCGCGCGGGCGTGTGACGTTGATCGGTGAGTCGCGCTGGCGCAACAGACCCATAGACGTCAACTATCTGAACGAGATCGACACCTACAAGCTGCCCGCGTTGCGCCAGTCCGGGCTCAAGGTCTCTCAGCAACCACAAATCATGCTGTTCAGCCGCAGTGGCTACACCGATCGCCTGCGCACCGTGGCAAACGGCCGGGACGACGTGACACTCGTGGACGTAGGGAACGCACTGCAAACATAGTCTAAACTGGAGTAGACTACTGTGGAGTAGACACGCCTGCCGATGTGCGCCCCATTAGTACGACGGCAGGCTCGGGTCGACCTGGTTGACCCAACCGACAACGCCGCTGCCAACGTGAACCGCGTCGGCCAGACCGGCGCCCTTCACGATCGCCAGTGCCTCAGCCGAGCGAATGCCCGTCTTGCAGTACAAGACGACGCGCTTGTCCTGCGGCAGCTTCTCGAGCGCCGACCCGTTGAGGAACTCCCCCTTGGGGATCAAGACGGCACCCGGGATCGAGACGATTTCGAACTCGGCCGGCTCACGGACGTCGACCAAGAAGATGTTGTCTCCGCGGTCGATCATTTCTTTCAGCTCGGTCGGGATGATCGTCGAACCCGCGGCTGCTTCGAGCGCCTCTTCAGAAACGACGCCACAGAACGACTCATAGTCGATCAGCTCGTTGATGGTGGGGTTCTTCCCGCAGATCGGGCACTCGGGATCCTTGCGAATGTTCACTTCGCGATAGGTCATCTCGAGGGCGTCGTAAATCATCAGCCGCCCGACCAGCGGGTCACCGATTCCCATCAGCAGCTTCACGGCCTCGGTCGCCTGAATCGATCCGATCGCCGCGCACAGCACACCGAGCACACCGCCCTCGGCGCACGACGGAACCATGCCGGGCGGCGGCGGCTCGGGGTAAAGGCACCGGTAGCACGGACCGTTTTCGGCCCAGAACACCGACGCTTGGCCGTCGAACCGGTAGATCGAGCCCCAGATGTAGGGCTTGTTCAGCAACACCGCCGCGTCGTTCACCAGGTAACGCGTGGCGAAGTTGTCGGTGCCGTCGAGGATCAGGTCGTACTGGTTGAAGATCTCGAAGACGTTGTCGTTCTCGAGTCGCTCTTCGTGCAACACCACGTTGATCAGCGGGTTGATCTCGCGAATCGAGTCGCGCGCCGATTGCGCCTTCGACTTGCCGATGTCGCTTTGGCCGTGAATCACCTGGCGCTGCAGGTTCGACTCATCGACCGTGTCGAAATCGACGATGCCGAGCGTTCCGACACCGGCGGCGGCGAGGTAAAGCAATGCGGGCGACCCAAGCCCGCCGGCGCCGATGACGAGCACCCGCGAGTTCTTCAGCCGCTTCTGCCCGCTCATCGCGACGTCAGGAATGATCAGGTGCCGTGAATAGCGCCGCACCTCGTCGATCGAGAGGCTCTCGGCGGGCTCAACCAGCGGCGGTAACGACACTTCGAACTCCATCGCGAACAGGCATCAAGGCGGACGACGATCAGCTGGCGCCACCTCGAAAGCGGCGCCCGCACTGCCCTCAACGGTCCCATGAGTCCCGGTCATTCCCTGATCCAGGGGTGGGATCGCGGGACGCCAGGCTGAGGCGAAGAATTCACGTAGCGCAGCAGCCACCCGTTGCGGAAACTCAAGTTGTGCCACGTGCCCGGCGTCCGGCATGAGCAAGG
>JBOGEK010000066.1:0-2003 GCA_050743645.1 Acidothermaceae bacterium | reverse complement strand
CACCGACAATGGCTGCTGTGGCCGCTGATCAGACATGGCGATCAATGCCCGCGCAGCAGGATGCAGTCGTTGATCGCCTCCGTGCGACCAAGCATTCGTCCAACTGCGCGGCCACTGTCGAATCCTCTCCTGGTGCGGTCTATCGTGCGGTCCTTGTAATGCAGCGGCCGATTCAAGGCCTGCTCGGAGTTAGCGACTAAATAATGCGAGCCATGGCAACGAGTGTCTTACGCGGACCCGTGAACGGCAATCTGGCATGCGCGCAGAGCATGTTGTCGAGCATGATCACATCGCCCTCGCTCCAACGCTTGGCCACCATGATTCGTTCGTAGACATCGAAGATGTGCTGGATGTACTCGTCGGGAATGACGCTACCGTCTCCGAAGTAGCAGTTGCGCGGCAGGTCGTCTTCGCTGAGTAGCTCCAGAAGTGCTGCCCGGGTTGCCGGCGGCAGCGCAGCTTGGTGGTGGAGCAGCACCTGGTTGAAGAACACTGTCTCGCCCGTGTCGGGATGGGTTTTCACCGCTTCGGCGTATTGCGAAATGCGCAATTGTTCGCCGCCCTTGAGCCATTCGAAATCGGTGTCGACCTCTCGGCACTTCTCCTCAACCTCGGATTGGCTTTCGGTGCCGAAGAACTGCTGCCACGGCACATCGATACCAGCTGCAAAGTTACGAGTATATCGTAGCCCGAGCGTCTCGAACTTATCGCGAATCGCGGGATCGAGTTCGCGATATGCCTCGCGGCAGTCGAGCACCGGAGTTTCGCCACCGGTCTCGGCATTGATCGCGCAAAGGAAGAAGATTCGCATCGGCCAGTGCGGCATGTGCGAGCTCTCGTTGTGAAAGTAGATCGCCTGGTCGGCCGGATACGGAGTCGAGCCGAAGATCTTCTCGCCGGCTACCTCGCGCGGCAGGTCGCCGTACTCGCCGTACAGGCTTTCGCCGGCCACCTTCGCCGCGGTCGCCTCGAAGAGTGCGGGGGAGTCGATCGCAAAGCCACGGAAATAGATCGAGCCATACGTGTGGATGTAGTCGGCCAGTTCGTCCTGATGCGATTCGGCCCATGCCCCGAGGTCGACGCCTGGGCGGGTCGGCTCGAGGATGATCGGTAGCCGCTTGTTGTCGTCGAAGAACGTCGTACGCACGAGCGACTCGGTTCCTGCCGAGCGCTGCCGTGCGCCACGGATCCCCCCCAGACCTGACGGCGCATTTGTTGTGTCGGTCACGATTGTCTTCCCCCTCCGGGATTGACGTTGATAGTCACAGGTGCCCCGACTGGGGTTCCTGCGGCGACCGCGGCATAACTCCGCGGACTGATGGCGGAGATATCCGCGATTTCCCAATTCCCCCGAGCCAACGGTTCGCTCGGCGCCACGATGCGCGCCGGCTCTGCTGGCTCGAGCGTTACCTCGAAGTCGTGCAATGGCAGCATCAGCCCCCCGCCGAGTGCCTTCAGTAGTGCCTCCTTTCTAGTCCAACACCGAAAGAATGCGGCATAACGGGCGTCGGCGGATAGAGCGAACAGCCGACGAATCTCACCGGGCGCGAAGTAGCGCCGCGCGACCAGCTCGTCGAGCTGCTGGTCACCGCCCCGCGGCACCTCGACGTCGACCCCGAGCTGGACGTCGTCGCCGTAGGCGATCGCGAGCACGGCCAGGTCACCGCTGTGGCTGAGGTTGAACGTGAAGGGTGCGCCCGGCACACCCGGCTTCCCGTTCGCGCCGTACTCGAATGGCACCTCGGCCGCCTCGGCGCCGAGCTCGGCCGCCAGCCTTCGCCGCAACTCGGCCCTGCCCCTGACGAACCGGCGCCTGTCGCGCTCGAACCGAAACCTCCGGGCGCGCTGCTTTTCGTCGTCCGACAAGACCAAGAAGTCGGACGACGAAAAGCCTGCGTCAAGGTTGAAGGCGGTGACGTCGAGCACGACAGGACCAACCCGGCGCTCGGCACCCACATCGGCGAACGTGGCGCTCATGATCGCCCCGCGAGCTCGACGTCGCC
>JBOGEK010000065.1:0-4250 GCA_050743645.1 Acidothermaceae bacterium | reverse complement strand
TCTACATCTGCGACGAGTGCATCGATCTCTGCAACGAGATCATCGACGAGGAGCTGACGGCACCGCCGAGCTTCGACATCGAGAACCTGCCCAAGCCGCGTGAGATCTACGACGTGCTCAACGAGTACGTCGTCGGCCAGGAGCAGGCGAAGCGCTCGCTGTCAGTGGCGGTCTACAACCACTACAAGCGCGTCCAGATGATGCAATCCGATGACAACGACATCGAGCTGCAGAAGTCGAACATCCTGCTGCTCGGGCCGACCGGGTGCGGCAAGACGCTGCTCGCGCAGACGCTCGCGAAGATCCTCAACGTCCCGTTCGCGATCGCCGACGCGACCGCCCTCACCGAGGCCGGCTACGTCGGCGAGGACGTCGAGAACATCCTGCTCAAGCTGATCCAGGCCGCCGACTACGACGTCAAAAAGGCTGAGACCGGCATCATCTACATCGACGAGATCGACAAGATCGCCCGCAAGAGCGAAAACCCGTCGATCACCCGTGACGTCTCCGGCGAAGGCGTGCAGCAGGCGCTGCTCAAGATCCTTGAAGGGACGACGGCGAGCGTGCCGCCGCAAGGTGGCCGCAAGCACCCGCACCAAGAGTTCATCCAGATCGACACCACGAACGTGCTGTTCATCGTCGGCGGTGCGTTCGCCGGGCTCGAGAAGATCATCGAAGGTCGGGTTGGCAAGAAAGGCATCGGCTTCGCCGCCACCCTGCACACCAAGCGCGATCCCGACAACATCGACTCGTTCGCCGACGTCATGCCCGAAGACCTCTTGAAGTTCGGCATGATCCCCGAATTCATCGGCCGGTTGCCCGTCATCACGACCGTGGCCAACCTCGACCGCGAGGCGCTCATCCGGATCCTCACCGAACCGAAAAACGCGCTCGTACGGCAATACCGGCGGCTGTTCGATCTCGACTCAGTCGAACTCGAGTTCACCGACGATTCTCTCGAGGCGATCGCCGACCAGGCAATTCTGCGCGGCACCGGGGCGCGCGGCTTGCGCGCGATCATGGAAGAAGTGCTGCTCTCGGTGATGTACGACATCCCGAGCCGGAAAGACGTCGCTCGGGTAGTCGTCAACCGCGAAGTCGTCCTCGACAACGTCAACCCGACGCTGGTGCCCCGCGAGGCGGCGCCGAAGCGGGAGCGGCGCGAGAAGACCGCCTGACTCTGGCGGTCCTGTTCGTCGGCTAGCGAGGTCGGCATGCGTTGCACCACCTGGCAGTGAGGTAACGCTGCCGTTTTCCGCAGATCGGCGAAGGGAATTCCTCCCGGTATCCAAGTCCTGGGAGGACCCATGTTGGCCGCAGTCATAGTGCTGGCTGTCTTGCTCGCCATCGCCATCTGCTTGCTGGTGGCGATGGCACTTCGCGAACGCCGCAGTGCGGCGTTGCACCACCAATTTGGCCCGGAGTACGACCGGGCGGTCGATGAGCGTGGCAGCAGACGGCAGGCAGAACGCGATCTTGCCCAACGCAGCGAGCGTCATCGCCAGCTGCAGATTCGCCCGCTCGATGCTATGCAGCGCGAGGCGTTTGCCGCGTCGTGGCGGTCTGTGCAGGCCCGCTTTGTCGACGAGCCGCGGGAATCGGTTGCCGACGCGGATGCGCTGGTGCGCGACGTCATGTCCGAGCGCGGCTATCCGATGGCCGATTTCGAGAAGCAAAGTGCCGACCTTTCGGTTGAGCACGCCGACGTCGTCGAGCACTACCGGCTCGCCCACAACATTCGCGCGCTTGACGCCGACCATGGCGCCACGACCGAGGAGTTGCGCGCCGCGATGGTGCACTACCGCCAGTTATTCGACTCCTTGTTGGCGCCCGAACAGACGCCGGCCGGAACGGGTCGGCGATGACGACGGACTCGGGTAGCTCCGACCTCTGGATCGCTGACGAAGGCGTCGAGGCAGACCAAACGCCCGAGATCGGCCACGCGCCGCACACGGGCCAGTCGCGGACCGGCGAAGCGCCGCAGCTGGACCAAGCGGCAGGCGCGCGCACTACGACTGCGACACCAGGAAGCGCTGGCGGTACGTCGGTGGTCGCGGCAGCGGAGCGCGCCGACTTCGAGTCGCGGTGGGCCGAAATCCAGACCCTGTTCGTCGATGATCCGGGCGATGCCGTCGACCGGGCGCGCGGACTGGCGACCGAGGTGGCCCGGACCGTCACGCGAGGCATTGCCGATCGGCTCGCTGCGCTAGATCAGCATTCCTTGGGCACCGCGACCCAGGCCTCGGGCGCGCCGAATGCGGCGTCGACCGTGACCGAGACCGCGCCGACAGGGCCGACAGCGCCGACAGCGCCGGCAGTGCCGCGACGCGAAGACGAGACCGAGCAACTGCGTAGGTCGTTGCGCGATTACCGCGAGATCGTGCACCACCTGCTTGAGGTCTGACGGCTGGCGTCAGCCGAGCGGTTCGAACTTCGCAGTGAAGTGTCGCAGCGCCGGTGGTTCATCGATGATCCGGAAACCGCTTAGCTGGCTGGCTTTTTCGGCCACCTGAAGGCAAACCTCGATCACGTAATCGATGTGGCTTTGGGTGTAAGTGCGTCTCGGGATGGCAAGTCGCACGAGATCCATCGGCGCGGGCAGTTCTTCGCCGTCCGGCTGTCGGCCGAACATCACGGTGCCGATTTCGCACCCACGCACGCCGCCGGCTTCGTACAACGCGACTGCGAGCGACTGTCCGGGATAGTGCAGCGGCTCGATGTGCGGCAGCAGCGCGCGGGCGTCGATATAGACCGCGTGGCCTCCGATCGGCAGGACGACGGGCACGCCCGCTTTGTCGAGTGCTTCGCCGAGATAGGCGGTCGAGCGAATCCGGTATTGCAGGTAGTCGTGGTCGGTGGCTTCGCGCAGGCCTTGCGCGAGTGCTTCGAGGTCGCGGCCGGCGAGCCCGCCATAGGTGGGAAAGCCTTCGGTGAGGATCAGCAGGGTGCGGCATTTCGCCGCGAGTTCGGTGTCGTTCATCGCCAGCCACCCGCCGATATTGCCGAGCGGGTCCTTCTTCGCGCTCATCGTCATGCCGTCGGCGAGGCCGGCCATTTCGCGCACGATGTCACGCACGTCTTTGTCGGCGTAGCCTGCTTCGCGGGTTCTGATGAACCAGGCATTTTCTGCGAAGCGGCACGCGTCGATGAACAGCGGAATCCCGTAACGGTCGCAAATTTGGCGGATTCCGCGGATGTTGGCCATCGAGACCGGCTGACCGCCGCCGGAGTTGTTCGTGACCGTCACCATTACGAGCGGCACCTCGCCCGGCGCCGCGCGCGCCAGCAATGCATCGAGCGCGTCGAGGTCCATGTTGCCCTTGAACGGGTGCAGTGATCGCGGATCGCGTCCTTCGGGGATGACGAGGTCGACGGCGCGAGCTCCCGAGTTCTCGGCGTTCGCCCGCGTCGTGTCGAAGTGCGTGTTGTTCGGCACCGTCTTGCCGGGACCGCCGACGGCAGTGAACAGAATCTTCTCGGCCGCGCGCCCCTGGTGCGTGGGAATCACGTGCTCGAACGGGAACAGGTCGCGCACGCTGTCGAGAAACGTATACCAGGACGGCGATCCCGCGTAACTCTCGTCGCCGCGCTGGATGCCGGCCCACTGGTCGCGAGACATCGCGCCGGTGCCCGAGTCGGTCAGCAGGTCGATGAGGACGTCGGTGGCGTGCAAGTTGAACAGGTTGTAGTCGGCCGACCGGATCGCGGTGCGGCGCTCGTCCTGGCTGGTCATCCGCAGCGGTTCGACACTGTGGATGCGGAACGGCTCGATGATCGTGTGAAAGGTCATGCCCGACTGTAATCCCGCGCCCGGAGTCCAGCCTGAATCAGGCCTGAAGCAGGCCTGAAGTAGGACGAGGGTAACGCGCTCCGTTGGCTCGCGGCGTCGGTCGACCCGCCTACTTCTTGTGCTCGACGTCCGACCGGAGCTGGGACGCAAGGACGGTGCCCTGAGCTAAATCGCTGGTGTAGACGATTGCGACGACCACCGCAGAGTTGTCCATCGAGATGCAAATCACGGCCGGGGTGTCGGCGGTTTGCAGCGTCCCGCATTCGGTCGTGCCACCGAGCGGGCCGGCTGGAACCTTGGTCATCGTCATCGAATATTGGGTCGACGCGCCCTTGGCGAAGCCGGTCATGAACTCGTCGCGCTGTTTGGACGTTGGCCGGTGCAGCAATTTGCCTGTGCCTACGACGAACCCGGTCGAATCGGGCCGCGCGTACACCGCTGCTTGCACGCCGGTGAGAAG
>JBOGEK010000064.1:0-2435 GCA_050743645.1 Acidothermaceae bacterium | reverse complement strand
GACCACCCGCTTGCTTTGCAGCGCGACCGCGTCGAAATCGGCATCGGCACCCGTCGACTCGACGTAGATCTCGCTCATCACCTGTTCGGCTGCTGGGTCGACCAGCAGAGAGTTCAGCATTGCAAGGGATTCGTAACCCGTCGTGCCAGCGGTCGGCCAGTCGGGCGGCAGCGGTTCGTCGACCGAAAGGATCTTCTCGACGACCGTCCACGCCGAGCCGGTGGCTTCGGCGAGCCGGCGAAGGTAGCCGCCTGGGTCGGCAAGTCCATCGGGATGGTCGATGCGCAGGCCGTCTACCGACCCTTGGCGCATGAGATCGAGGATCGTCGCATGCGTCGCGTCGAACACTTCGGGATCCTCGACCCGCACTCCGATCAGTGTGGTGATGTCCATGAATCGCCGGTAGTTGAGATCGTTCGAGGCAGCGCGCCAGTCGACCAGCCGGTAGTGCTGGCGATCGAGGGCTTCCTCGAGCGGCAATCGGTCGGTGCCGCGCGCGAGCGGGAATCGATGGTCGTAATAGCACAGCGCGGGCTGTGCACCGCGGTGTCGCGAGATCGACAGTTTCGCGAGATTGTCTGCGACCGAACCGTCGAGGACTGGCAGCACGACTCGGCCATCTCCGGCGTCCCAATCGATGTCGAACCAGCGCGCATATTCGCTCTCGCGTCCGTCGCGCAGCATGTTCCACAGCGCGTGGTTCAGTGATTCGGGAACGGCGAGCGCTAGGTGGTTCGGCACGATGTCGAGCACGATCCCGATCCCGTGCGCATGCAATGCCTTGACCAGCGTCGCGAATCCGCGCGGGCCGCCAAGTTCGGGGTTGATCGTCGTCGGGTCGACGACGTCGTAGCCGTGAGTTGATCCCGGTGCCGCCGACAGCACCGGCGACAAGTATGCGTGGGTGACACCGAGGTCGGCGAGGTAGTCCGCAAGGCTTGCGGCGTCAGCGAATTTCAGCTGGGGGCCGAGCTGAAGCCGATAGGTCGACCGTGGCACCGGCTCAGACGGCACGGCGGAGCACCAGGATCGCGCGCGCCTCGACGCCGATCGTGCCTTCGGACTTCAATGACGGTCGCTCGACGTCGAGCGGGTTCGAGGTGTCGACGACGATCTCCCAACGTTCGGCATATTCGTCGGAAGGCAAAGTGAAGTCGATGGAGCTCTCGGCGGCGTTGAACAACAGCAGGAATGACTCGTCGGCGACGCGCTGCCCGCGCCGATCGGGATAGCCGATCGCGTCGCCGTTGAGGAACACCGCCACCGACTTGGCATAGCCGGTTTCCCAGTCCTGCTCGGTCATGTCGGCACCCGACGGCGTGAACCAGGCGATGTCGCGCAGCGCCTCGCCGGCAACGTGCACCGGCTTGCCGTCGAAGAACCGGCGGCGACGAAGCACGGGATGTTTCTTGCGGAGCTGCGACAACATGCGGGTGAAGTTCAGCTGCACCTCGTGGTGGGTGCTGAGTGACCAGTCGACCCATGAGGTCTCGTTGTCCTGGCAGTACGCGTTGTTGTTGCCGTCTTGGGTGCGTCCGAACTCGTCGCCGTACAGCAGCATCGGGACGCCCTGCGAAATCAGTAGCGTCGACAAGAAGTTGCGCTTCTGCTGCTCGCGCAGGGTCAAGATCTCGACATCGTCGGTCGGACCTTCGGCACCGCAGTTCCAGGATCGGTTGTCGGTCGTGCCGTCGTTGCCGTTCTCGCCGTTGGCCTCGTTGTGCTTGTCGTTGTACGAAACGAGATCCTGCAAGGTGAATCCGTCGTGCGCAGTGACGAAGTTGACCGACGCCATCGGACGACGCCCGGAGTGCGCATACAGGTCACTCGAACCGGTGAGCCGCGACGCGAACTCGCCAAGAGTGGCCGACTCGCCACGCCAGAAGTCGCGAACTGTGTCGCGATACTGGCCGTTCCACTCGCTCCACAGCGGCGGGAAGTTGCCTACCTGGTAACCGCCTTCGCCGACGTCCCACGGCTCGGCGATGAGTTTCACCTGACTGACCACCGGGTCTTGCTGCACGAGGTCGAAGAACGCCGACAAGCGGTCGACGTCGTAGAACTCGCGGGCCAGCACCGAGGCGAGATCGAACCGGAAGCCGTCGACGTGCATTTCCAGGATCCAGTAACGCAGCGAATCCATGATGAGCTGCAGCGCGTGCGGGTTGCGGGCGTTCAGGCTGTTGCCGGTGCCCGTGTAGTCCATGTATTTCGAGAGGTCGCCGTCGACGAGCCGGTAATACGCGGCATTGTCGAGTCCGCGCATCGACAGCGTGGGGCCGAGATGGTTGCCCTCGGCGGTGTGGTTGTAGACGACGTCGAGGATGACCTCGATGCCGACGGCGTGCAGGTTGCGCACCATCGCCTTGAATTCGCCAATGGCGCCGGAAGCGAGATAACGGGCCTCGGGTGCGAAGAAGCAGAGTGAGTTGTAG
>JBOGEK010000063.1:0-13845 GCA_050743645.1 Acidothermaceae bacterium | reverse complement strand
AGCTTGCAACCCGCCGCGCGCTGGTCGTTGCTCGCGCAAAACGACTACCTGAGGGAAAACGGCGAACCCGCGCCGTCTGCCTAGCTCAAGGCGGAAACTTGCAGCCCTCTGGCGCACAAAAGTTTCCGTGTTGTGGGGCTCGCTCGCCGTCGATTACTTCGCGCGTCGCGACAGTCCGTCGATGTCTTTGATCACGACTGCTCGCGATTCGATGCGGATCCAGCCCCGACCGCTGAAATCGGCCAATGCCTTGTTCACCGTTTCGCGAGACGCGCCGACCAGTTGCGCGAGCTCTTCTTGAGTGAGGTCGTGGGCGACGTGGATGCCTTCGGAGCTTTGCTGCCCGAACCGTTCGGCGAGGTTGAGCAGCGTCTTCGCAACGCGCGACGGCACGTCGGAAAACACCAGGTCGGCCATGACGTCGTTGGTACGCCGCAACCGCTGCACCAATGCCTGAAGCAGTTGGACGGCGACGTCGGAGTGCTGGTTGATCCATGGACGCAACGCGTCGTGAGAGAGCGAGGCGAGCACCGAGTCGGTGATGGCGACCGCACCGGCCGTGCGCGGTCGCGGATCGAACAGTGATAACTCGCCGAACATTTCACCTGGGCCGACCACGGTCTGGAGGCTCTCTCGGCCGTCGGCCGCGGTGCGGGCGATCTTGATCTTGCCTTCGATGACGGCGTAAAGCTTGTCACCTTGGTCACCTTCGTCGAATACGACGTCGCCGCGCGCAAAATGCTCGTGCTTCATCGCGCCCCGCAAGGCAGCGCCGGCATCGTCGTCGAGCACGGCGAACAGCGGTAGGCCGCTCAGTACGTCGTTCACAGTGTCGATTCTCACACGTTTGGCGTGCGCACTGCGGCTGAACGGGTGATCAACGCCGTTTTGAGCTGCCCGGGATCGGCTCGCGCCGACGTTGCTACCGGCGGTCGGCAAGCGCCGACGTTGCTACCGGCGGTTGGCTAGCGCCGACAGGGCACGGCGCTGTTCGGCGTCCTGCCGATTTGCCGGCAGCGCGAGCAGGCACAGCGACGGATCCTCGCGATAGCGCGCGATGAGTTCGTCGGTGGCGCCGGTGATCCGGCGATGCAGCGCCGCCCGGTACGCCGACAGCTGGATCTCGGCCCCGGCTAGGTCGCGAGCCAACGCCTCGTTGTGGTTCGGGTCGTCAGGCTGCGGTTCGCGCTCCCAAAGGTGCGCCAGGTCAGGTAGCGGCGGAATGTCTTCGATGGGTCCGACCGTGATGAGCACCCGTCGTCCACTGTTCAACCGTGCTTCGGCGAGCACGCTGCGTAGGTTGTCGACCCGAACTGCACCGGCTTCGCCAGCGCGGACGACGTCGAGGCGCGCCTGGATGATCCGTCGCCAATACGAGACCCGGTTCTCTTCTTCGGCAAGGGCCTGCCGGTAGCTTCGCAGGTCGCCGATCGACAGATGCGAAAAGGCGGCGCTGCGCTCCGGCGTCCGTCGAGGGGCCGTCGTCCGGCTCCGACCCTCGATACTGCCCGCGCTCAATGCGTTCCCTTCGCCGGCTCGTGCACGATCATGCCTTGACCCGCCCGAGCGTCGATTTTTCCACCATTTACGAGGAGCGCATCGGCGCAGACCCGCGAGGGCTTGAGGCGATCATCACGAGCGTCACCCGGACAGGCGAGCGCCTTAGCCCGAGGTGCTACCCGTTTGCCTCGAAGCTGGGTACCGTCTGTCATCTCATCGTCAGTGATGGAGGGGGCAAGAACATGACGGTTTCTCACAAGATCGTCGGTAACGCGATGCAGATGGTGACCTGCCAGGTCGACGACGGGCAGACGATCTATGCCGAAGCGGGCAAGTTCCTCTGGAAGACGGTCAACGTCGGAATCGAGACCCGAATCAGCAGCCCGAACGCTTCGGGGGGAGCGGGCGGCGCAGGCGGCGGGGGCCTGCTCGGCATGGCGGTCAACGTCGGCAAGCGAATGCTCGCGGGCGAATCGATCGCGTTCCAGTACTTCACGCCGCATGGCGGCGCCGGCCTGATCAGCCTCGCCGGCACGCTGCCCGGCGAGCTGCGCGCGATCGAACTCGACGGCAGCCGCGGCTGGTTCGCTGAAAAAGATGCATTCGTGGCGGCCGAGGCGGGTGTCAATTTCGACATCGCGTTCAGCGGCATGAAGGCCGGCTTCAAAGGCGGCGAGGGTTTCATCCTCGAGAAATTCACCGGCTCCGGAACTCTCTTCATTGCGGGTGCGGGCAACTTCATCGAGCTGAATCCCGCCAAGTACGGCGGCAAGATCCAGGTGCACACCGGCTGCCTGGTGGCGTTCGAAGACACCGTGCGTTATGGGGTCGAGCGGGTAGGTGCGCTCAATGCGCAAACCATCATGACCGGCCTGCTCGGCGGCAACGGCTTCAACCTCGCCACACTCGAAGGTGATGGCACGGTCATCTTGCAGTCGATGACCATCGAATCGCTGGCTCACGCGATCGTGAAGAATTCGCATGCGGGCCATGAAGAAAAGGCAAGCAATCCACTCGGAAGTTTGTTCGGAGGTCGTGACTGACATGGGTTTCCTCGACAAGGCGAAAGCCACCGCCACCCAGGCGATGCAGCAAGGGCAGGCGAAGGTCGGCGCTATTCAGCAGGGCCGGGCCGAAAGCGACCTTTACCGCACCCTCGGTGAGGCCACCTACCGCGCCCAGCGGCAGGGTGGCGACCCGGCGGCAGTCGAGGCCGGGATCGCTGCGCTCGACACCCACTTCGCCCAGGTCGCCGAAGCAGCCGCGGCTGCCGCGGCTGCCGCGGCGGCGGGTCCGGCCACCGCTTCTGCTGCGGCGCCGGGTGCCTCACCGGCGTCCGACCAGATGGGTGCACCGGCACCGGCGCCGACCACGCCGCAGGCTGCGCCGCCAACCGGCAACTTCACGCTCGACGACATGTAGGCAGGTCGCGGACACTGCCCGGCCCCGCCGAGCGCAGGCTTGCGGTTGTTCAGCGCCCGGGGGGCCAACCGCAAGCCTGCACTCGATGCATGGGCGGGTTCGCGGTGTCGGCGGCGGTGGTTAGGCTCGACTCCGTGCCGCGCCGATCGTTCGACAACGAGACTCACACCGCGCTAGTCCGGCGTGCTCGCAAGATCAACAAGGTGCTCACCGAGTTGTACCCCGACGCGCACTGCGAGCTTGATTTCAGCAACCCGCTCGAGTTGCTCGTCGCCACCATCTTGTCGGCGCAATGCACCGACAAGCGGGTCAACATGGTCACGCCCACGTTGTTCGGCAAGTACAAGACTGCCGCCGACTATGCCGGCGCCGATCGCGCCGAGGTCGAGACGATCATCGCGTCGACCGGGTTCTTCCGGGCCAAGACCAACTCGATTCTCGGTATGGCACAGGCACTTTGTGACAAGTTCGGCGGCGAGGTGCCGGCCAAGCTCGCCGACCTCGTGACATTGCCGGGCGTCGGCCGCAAGACGGCGAACGTCGTGCTCGGCAATGCGTTCGGCATTCCCGGCCTCACCGTCGACACCCACATGTTGCGGTTGTCGAACCGACTCGGTTGGACCACGTCAGACGATCCCGTCAAGGTCGAGCAACACATCGCTGACCTCATCCCGCGCAGCGACTGGACCCTCCTTTCCCATCGGGTGATCTGGCACGGCCGGCGGGTCTGCCACGCTCGCAAACCGGCCTGTGGCGCCTGCGCGCTCGCACCGTTGTGCCCGTCGTTCGGCCTCGGTCCCACCGACGAAGCGACTGCTCAGAAGCTCGTCAAGACCGGGCCGGTCGACGCGCTGCCGTGAACTCGCTGATGCAGTTGTGAATACGCAATCCAAACGATCGTGGACCGCGATCGGCGCGATCGTGGTCGTGATCGTCGCTGCGCTGATCGTGAACCGGGCCACCGGCCGCCACCACGACTCCAACACGGTTGGCGCCAGCGAAACTCAGATTGCGTTGGCAAATCTGCCCGAGTGCCCCACGACGACCGGCTCTGGCAAGGTCGACGGCGGATTCCCGTCGCTCACGCTGCCCTGTCTGGGCGCTGGACCGAAGGTCGATCTCGCAAAGTTGCGCGGGCCGTTCGTGGTGAATATCTGGGCCGGCCCGTGCCCGCCCTGCAAGCTCGAAGCACCACTGATACAGCAGTTTTATGCTGCTGCCAAAGGCAAAGTCGGCGTGCTCGGTGTGGTCGACGGCGCCTATCCCGATGACCCGAACGATGCGCTCAACGCATCTCACGGACTCGGTCTGCACTATCCGTCGCTCTTCGACGCCAACGGCAAACTCGTCGAGCAGGTGCGGTCGAGCGGTATCCCTACAACGCTTTTCGTCGACGCACGCGGCAAAATCGTGCACACCAAAGTCGGCCAGCTGAAGGCGGGCGAGCTCAGCCAGCTGGTGAAGCAGTATCTCGGCATCGACGCCAGCGCATGAGCAGTTCGTCGTCCGGCCGAATGCCCCGAAGGCCACCGACACCCCAGATGGCCCGGATGCCTTTGCCTGAAGGAATTCCGTCGTGGTTGGCGCGGTTGGCTGATGCTGCAAACGAGCTCACCGTGCGCGACCTGAGCCGACTCGAGCCGCCGCCCGAAGGAGGACGCGAAAGTGCGGTCTTGATGCTGTTCGGCGACGGGCCTGACGGCCCCGATGTCCTGCTCATCGAACGTAGTCATGACCTGCGCCACCATGCGGGTCAACCGGCGTTTCCCGGCGGAGCGGTCGAGTCGGGCGACGACGGGCCAGTTGCGGCTGCCTTGCGTGAGGCCGTCGAAGAGACCGGCCTCGATCCCGCAGGAGTCGAGATTTTGCTAACCCTGCCGACGTTATGGCTGCCGCCGTCGGGCTTTCTCGTCGTCCCGGTTCTGGCTTGGTGGCGCGAGCCTTCGGCCGTTTCGGCGGTCGATCCGGCGGAGGTTGCGGCGGTCGTCCGGGTGCCGTTGGCCCGGCTTGTCACGCCCGCGAACCGGTTCAGGTTGCGCCACCCCAGCGGCTACATCGGGGCCGCCTTCGATATCGACGGCTTGCTGGTGTGGGGATTCACCGCCGGCCTGCTCGACCGACTGCTCGACGCCGGAGGTCTTGCCCGCCCGTGGGACCGGGCCGACGTCCGCGAGTTGCCGCCGAGTGTCTAGCGTGAGGCCGGGAGGTCGGAACGTGCTTTCGACAGATGTGGCCGGACGACGGCCGCAGCGCAGCTCGGTGTTGGCCTTGAGTTGGCTGCTGGCCGGTCTTGGGTTAGCAGGTGTGCTGGCAGGCTGCTCGCGAACCGGATCGCACGCGCACGTCTCGGGCACCGGGGCGGCTGTCACCGGAGCGCCGACCGCCACCGCCACCGCGCAACCCGCCGCCGACGGCGTCCAGCAGGTCGTCGTCGATGCCACCGACGACTTCCACTTCAAGCCGGACGTCGTTTTGGCGCACGTCGGCAAACTGCGCATCACGGTCACGAATCCGAGCGTGTTCCCGGTCGACCTGTCGTTCCCGACTCTTGGCGTGCATTCGACCACGATTTTCACCGGCAACAGCGCGGTCGTCACGGTCGACGTCACCGCAGCCGGTAGCTACCCCTTCGTGTGCACGTTCCACGAACACGACGGCATGACCGGCTCCCTCGTCGTCAGCTGAGGATTGGCGCCGCGCGCGAAGGATTGGCAGCGCGGGCAGCCGAGCGCTCAGGCTCAACCGCGAGCCAAAGGCACCGATACCAAGATCGGCGTGAACGGTTCACGCCAACACGAGGAGGTCGCCGTGACCGAATCGCAAGGCAGCACGGTCGCGACCTTCGCCGTCCTGACCGTCGTCGCGGCCTGCCTTGCCATCGCAGCGTTGCCGTGGACCCCGAACGTGCGGTCGCACTTCAGCAAGCCGTAATCCGTCGCGTTGATCAGCCGTGCGAGTCGCGCCAACGGCGTCCGGTTAGGTTGATGGCGTGCATGGTGACTGGCTCGACATCGTCCTCGTGGTGCTGGTCGCCTTGTCGGCGTTCTCCGGCTACCGCCAGGGCTTCGTCGTCGGCATCTTGTCGCTGATCGGATTACTCGGCGGCGGCGTGATCGGTGCCGAGATCGCGCCGTCGATCGCTCATCATTTTGCTGGTAGCGCAGAGGCGATCGCGGGCGTGGTCGTCGTGTTCGCCGCCGCATCGCTGGGACGAGCCGTTGCCGGGGCACTGGGCGCCGTCGTCCGGCGGCAGTTGCATTGGCGGCAGGCGCGGGCGGTGGATTCTGCTGGTGGCGCAGTCGTGTCGGCGGTAGCCGTTTTGCTGGTTGCCTGGTTCATCGGCAGTTCGCTCGTGCAGTCGCCGTTCCCGGGGGTAGCGCGTGAGGTGAACGGCTCGCGGGTGCTCACTGCCGTCGATCGCGCAGTGCCGTCGCAAGTGCAGGTCTGGTTCGCCGACTTTAGGAAGGTCGTTGCGAACGGCGGCTTCCCGCAGGTGTTCGGTGCCTTGGGCGCCGAACGCATCGTGCCCGTCGCACCTCCAGATCCGGCAACGCTTCGCGATCCGCAGGTCGTTGCCGCGCAAGGCAGTGTGCTGAAGATCAGTGGCACAGCGCGATCGTGCTCGCGTCAAATTGAAGGCAGCGGCTTCGTTTTCGCCCCTGGTCGAGTGATGACGAACGCCCACGTTGTCGCAGGCGTGCGTTCGCCGTCCGTGCAACTGTCCGATGGGCGCCGCATGCGCGCGACCGTCGTCTATTACGACCCCCACGTCGACGTAGCCGTGCTCGCTGTCGCGGGCCTCGACGCGAAACCGCTGTCGTTCGACACGGGAATTTCTGGTCTCGGCACCTCGGCTGCGATCGCCGGGTATCCGCAAGACGGCCCCTACACCCTGACCTCGGTGCGCATTCGCGGTGTTGAAAATGCGAGAGGACCTGATATTTACCAGGATCGGCAGGTCACCAGGCAGGTCTACTCGCTGCGAGGTGACGTCGAGCCGGGTAACTCGGGCGGCCCGCTGATCGACACCGCCGGTCATGTCGACGGTGTCGTTTTCGGTAAGGCGGTCAACGACGCCGAGACGGGTTACGCATTGACGGCGAGCCAAGTGTCGGCAGCCGCTAGCGCCGGAGCAACCGCGACGCAGCAGGTCTCGACTCAGGGCTGCGACTAAATCCCTACCTGCCCTTACCTGCCAGGGCTTTCTAGCTTTGGACGGCGGTCAGGCGCACCTTGAGCTTTGCCGGCTGCATTGGCCAGGTGTCGTGTTCGTCGCGAAGCGACTCGACAAGTCGGCGTGTCGTGTCGAGCACTGCCTCGATCGTGATCCCATGAGAATCGCCGTGATATTCACTCAATCGGTCGGCACCGCGTTCGAGCAGCGTCACTGCGCCAGCCGAATTTCCCCGCAGGCCATGGGTAATGCCGACGGCGATCTGCGCGAGCCCCTGCCACAGGTCGCCTTCAGCCGCGGGCCGCGACTTCCACAACGCCTCGAGCACTTCGTGCGCGTGAAAAGGCCGATCGGTGTCGAGATATCGCTGGGCCAGATCGACCGCGTCGGCCAGCGGGATGGCCAGCTCGTCGGGGACCCGGTCGACGCCAGCGTCGGCTGACCCACGCGGCAGCGGGCGACCGAGGCCATCTCGCGGGCGGGCGTTGCGCGGGCGACCGGCGAGATCGCGGTCGCGATCAGGCATTTCCGCGCCCCTGCTCGAAGCCTGCCATCGCTACCTACTGCGATCGAGTTCGTCGAGCCACCTGACAAGCTCGGCATTGACCTGCTTCGGCGCCTCTTCCTGCAAAAAGTGGCCAGCGTCTTCGACGATCCGCCAGCTGTAAGGACCGCCGACATAACGCCCCGACCCGGCCGCGGTGCGTGGCAGCACACAGCTGTCGAGGGCGCCATGCAGTTGCAACGTGGGCACGCGTATCGGGTTGCGCATGGCCCGGGTGAACCGCACGCCGTCCGGCCGAAGTTGCGAACGCAGCAGCCACCGGTAGTACTCGAGTGCAGAGTGTGCGACGTGCGGAATCTGGAACTGCGCACGGTAGCGACGTGCCGTTTCGGCGTCCGGCCAACCGGGACCCGACCATGCGTGCAACATGCGGCCGACTTGGGCCGCGTCGTCGCTGACGAGTTGGCGCTCGGGCACCCACGGGCGCTGGAATCCGAGTAGGTGGGTGCTCGCTCGAAGCTGGCCGCGCGGCTCGGCCAGCAACGCGTTGCGGAAGCGCAGCGGATGCGGTGCGGCGAGCGCAGCGACCGCCCGCACCTGGGTCGGCTGCAAAGCCGCCGTGGCCCACGCGGCGAAACCGCCCCAATCGTGGCCGACGACCACCGCGTCGCGGGCACCCAGCGCGCGGATCACCCCGGCGACGTCGCTTGCCAGCGTGATCGCGTCGTAGCCCCGGGGCGGCTTGTCGCTGCCTCCGTAGCCGCGCAGGTCAGGCGCTACCCCTCGGTAACCCGCGTGCGCAAGCGCCTCAAGTTGATGGCGCATCGACCACCAGAACTGCGGAAAACCGTGAAGCAGGACGACGAGGGGCCCGTCACCCATCTCGGCAGCATGAAAACGCATGCCGTTCGCGCTGATCTCGCGATGCGTCCAGGGACCGTCGACCATCACGCCGGCGAGTTCGGGGCTGGACATCTGCCCAGCGTGCCACAGCTGATCGCCAGGCACGACCGCAATCAGTGCACCAAGATCCGGCGCACCAAGATCCGGCGCACCAAGATCCGGCGCGGTAAGCCGCGAGGGTCGGTCAGGCGATGGGCGGGAGCGGCTTGGGCTTGCGGGCGATCGCGTGGAGGTCGGCCTTCACCGAGTCGACGGCCCGCTTGGGTGGCTTCGCCTTGCGCAGCGCCGCCATGCCGAACGCAGCGGCGATGAGCGCGATCAGCACGTAGGCGCCGCCCACGATCAAGAACGAGAACCCGAGCGAGATGCCGAGCGCATGGATCCCGAGCGCTGCCGCGATCGACAAGACTGGGACGGCGAGAAGGAGCCCGACGAGCGCGATCACGAACCCGGTGGCGCCGACGGCGAGTTTCAGCGCAGTCGCCAGCAGATCGGCCTTGATCAGCTCGATCTCTTGATGCACCAGCAGCGCGACGTCACGACTCAGCGTGGCGACCAACTCGCCGAGGGATCGCTCGCCGAGTGGAGAGGTGGGAAACACGCGTTCGCGCTTGTGCCCGTTGCCATTGCTCTCGCTACCGCCGTGCGCGTGGCCCTGACCAGTTGCGCCGCCGTGAGCGACGCTCGCCGAGGCTCCCCTCGCCAGGGCGCCGATGTCGTAGTCCTGCGTGCTCATCTGGCGTGCCTCCTGCTCGGGAACGGCTGACCGGCTGACTGCCATGATCGTGCTGCCCATTTACCCAGATCACGACGCATCGCCACTAGTCCGATGTCAGGACCGGTTCAGCACGCTCGGTCAGTCTCGCCTAACCTGGGGGCAGGCGTCAGCGCACCTGGTTCGACGTCCGGCAAAGCTGCGGAGGCGAGATGGACCCCACCCTTGTGCTGCAAGGGGTCCTCGCTCACGGGTTGACTCATGCGGACGACGAACTGCCGCCGCTCACCGTTCACACTGCCTTCACCCAGTGGGAGTTTGCTCCCGTGGTGACGGCGGGCGTCGTGATCGCTGCGGCCATCTATCTGTCCGGCGTTTGGCGGGTGCGTCGCGACCACCCGACTCATCCGTGGCCGGTCGGTCGCGCGGCTGCGTTCATGGCCGGCCTCGGCGTGATTGCGATTGCGACGCAAAGCAGTGTCGGCGCTTACGACGACGTGCTTTTCTCGATGCACATGTGGCAGCACCTGATGTTGCTGATGGTTGCGCCACCGCTTCTGCTGTCGGGTCGGCCGGTGACGCTGCTACTGCATGCGAGTCGAAATCCCTTGCACAGCTGGGCGAAACACGCCGTGCGGTCGCGGTTCGCGTCGGCAATCACGTTTCCACTGTTCGGGGTCGGGCTCTATATCGCGGTGGTTGCGGGCACGCACCTCACGAGTTTCATGGATCTCACACTCACCCACCCGCTGCTGCACCAGGCAGAGCACGTGCTCTACCTCGTTGCGGGATATCTGTATTTCTTGCCTCTGGTCGGTGGCGAGCCGATTCGCTGGCGGTTGTCGTATCCGGCGCAGTTGTTCTTCTTCGTGATCGCAATGCCGGTCGATACCTTCACCGGGCTGGTGTTGACCCAGGTCAATCACGAGATGTTCCCGGCCTATGTCGGGCGCCGCAACTGGGGGCCGAGCCCGATCGAAGACCTGCACACCGGTGGTGCGGTGATGTGGATCGCCGGGGACGGCATCATGTTCGTGCTGATCCTGCTGCTGTTCGCCGGCGTCGTGCGCAACCGGGTGCAGGTCGATGCGGGTCGCTGGCTTGAAGGTGCCCGAGCCCGGCGGTTCAGCGAACTCTCGGCGCCCTTCGGCATCGACGCTGCTGGCATCGACGCTGCGGGCACCGAAAGGGGCGCCGCTGCGGGCACCGATAGGGCCGCCGCTGCGGGCGCCGAAAGGGGCGCCGCTGCGGGCGCCGATAGGGGCGCCGATGTCGGCCACGATGGCGCGAGCCCGGTTCCCGGTGCCCGCACCGATGTCGACGACGATGACGACGCTCGTCACCTCGACGCCTACAACGCCTATCTGGCGCGGTTGAACGGTGACCACGGTTCTACGGCAGGAAGTTCTCGATGACGACGACACCAACCACCACCCCGCAGCCGGCGTCCGGCACTCGTGGCCGTACTAGGCAGCGCCTCACGATCGTGGGGGTCGCCGTCGTTGTCGTGCTTTTCGCGATTGCCGCCGTGCTCGGTCAGAATTCGAAGCCGGCACCAAAACCGCCGTCCAGCAATATTGGTACGCAGGTCAATACGGCACTGCCCACCAACATCGCGCAGTTGCCGCTGATCGATGAGACCGGGCGACCCACGAATTTGGCGGCATTCCAAGGCAAAATCGTGGTGCTCACCGACTTCATGACGTTGTGCCAAGAGGTCTGCCCGATCACGACGGCACAACTCAACCAGGTCGACAAAGCGGTGACGAAAGCGGGGCTCGCCGACAAGGTGCAGTTCGTCGAGATCACCGTCGATCCCAAACGCGATACGCCCGATCAGCTTCACGCCTACCGCGCTTTCGCCAACCTGCCGTCAAACTTCTCTTTGTTGACAGGCACTTCTGAGAACCTGGCCACGTTGTGGAAGTATCTCGGCGTCGGTTACGACACGGTGAAAGAAGACGATCCGCCGGGCATCGACTGGCGCACCGGCAAGCCGCTGACATTTGATATCCAGCACACCGACGCCTTGATATACCTCGATCAGGCGGGGCACGAGCGGTTCACGATCGTCGGCATGCCGTTGGGCACAGATGCGAACCTAACGGCAGGCGAGCAGTCCTTTCTCAACGACCAGGGGCGCACCAACCTCAAGAACACCGACGAAGCCACCTGGGATCAACCACAGGCGCTCCAGGTCGTGAGTTGGTTGACCAAGAAGCACATCAGCCCTGTCGGTTAGCTAGTCACCGTCGTCCGGCTGCGTTTCGACTCCTAGCTTGCGGGCGACGAAGGCGAGCGATCCCCCCTGCACCACGACAGAAATCGTGACCACGATGAACACGATCGCGTAGGTACGGGTGGAATCCGGCACACCGGCCACGACCGCCAGTGTTCCGAGCAGGATCGGTACCGCGCCCTTGAGCCCGGCCCAGGCGATGAAGACTTTCTCGTTACGCCGCAGGCGAATCGGTGCGAGTAGCGGTAGGCAAGCGAGTGGCCTGAGCACGAGGGCGATGAGCACCGCGAGCACGATTCCGATGAGCCAAGCCCAGTCGAGGGTCAGCGTGTGCAGTCGAATCGAAAGCCCGAGCAGGACGAAAGCGACGATCTCGCCGAGGTTGGCCAGCGTCGAATGGAACCGTTCGACAGAAGCGCCGTGCCTTTCTTGTTCGTCGCCCAACATGATGCCGGCGATCAGCACGGCGAGGAATCCGGAGCCATGCGCAACCGTCGCTACTCCGTAGATCACGAGGACGGCGGCCAGTGCGCGAAGTGGTTGTTGCGATGCCATCAGTGGTTCTCGGCTGCTCAAGAGCTTCGCGAGGCCGAGCCCTCCGACGACGCCAATCGCCGCACCCACGGCCATTTCGAGAGCGAACACGCCGAACAATGAAAGCAGTGATCCGTGTGGATGCGTCGCCAGGTGAGCGAACCCGAGCAGCAACGCGATACCCGCTGGGTCGTTGAATCCCGACTCGCCTTCGAGAATCGCTGACGTGCGGCCGATGAGTTCTCTGTTGGCCAGCACCGAAAACACGACAGCTGGGTCAGTCGGCGCGAGCGCGGCACCCAGCACGAACGCGACTTTCCAATCGATCCCGAAAAGCAAGTGCGCGAGGACGCCGATCAGTGCCGTCGTGGCGAACGTTCCGAAAACGCCGAGCATGACGATGGGCACGGTCGCTTCGCGGAAGCGGCGTCGTCCAAGATTGAGGCCGCCGTCGAACAAGATGACGATGAGCGCGACGGTGACCAGGTCGACCACCAGGCGAAGGTCGACGGTGTCGCGTACGGCCTTGATTTCGCTGGCGAGCACCGCTGCGACGATCAAGAAGATGGCCGGCGCGGGCACCCGAACGAGTCGGGCGAGCCGGTGGCCGAGCAGCGCCGCCATTCCGACGAGACCCCATACCAGGACCGCGACGCCGAACGACTGGACGTCGTGCATGGGGAGCACCTCGATGTCTGATGGCAGCAACGAATGGTGCCGACCAGACTTCCCGGCGCTCCGAACGCCACCTTACCGGCGCGCCCGCCTGGCGCTCTCCGAATCGACACCGGCGTCGGGCAGCAGCGATGGCGCCCTCAACAGGCGAACGGTCACTTCAACGGGTGTGCTCACCTGTTGAAGTGACCGTCAGCCTGCTTAACGTGGTCAACCGCGGGGCAGCGGTGAGGTGTCGGTGGGGTGGCGGGGCTACTCCTCGGCTGAGGCTGGCATCTTCTCGGCGATCGAGGCGACGATGCCGGGGTCGAGCAGCGTCGTGGTGTCGCCGAGCGACCGGTGCTCGGCCACGTCACGCAGCAACCGCCGCATGATTTTGCCCGAACGGGTCTTCGGTAGGTCGGGCGTGATCAGGATGTCGCGCGGCTTGGCGATCGGCCCGATTTCCTTGGCCACATGGGCCCGGAGTTCGTTCGCGAACGCAACGCCTTGCGATTCGTCGTCGGGCACGTTGCCTTTCACTGTGACGAACGCGACAATCGCCTGGCCGGTCATCGGGTCGTTCGCGCCGACCACGGCGGCTTCGGCGACCTTGGGGTGTCCGACGATCGCGTGCTCGACCTCGGTGGTCGAGATGCGGTGGCCCGAGATGTTCATCACGTCGTCGACGCGGCCGAGCAACCAGAAGTCGCCGTCCTCGTCTTTCTTCGCACCGTCACCGGCGAAGTAGATGCCGGGGAAGCGCGACCAGTACGTCGACTTGTACCGCTCGGGGTCGCCCCAGATTCCGCGCAGCATCGACGGCCACGGCTCGGTAATCACCATGTAGCCGCCCTCGCCGTTGCCGACCGGCTTGCCGTCGTTGTCGACAACCTCGGCAGAAATGCCTGGGAATGCTGTCATTGCGGCGCCCGGCTTTGTCGAGGTGACGCCGGGTAGCGGCGTAATCATGATGGCGCCCGTCTCGGTCTGCCACCAGGTGTCGACCACCGGGCAGCGGTCGTGACCGATGACGCGGCGGTACCACATCCATGCCTCGGGGTTGATCGGCTCGCCGACCGAACCGAGCAAACGCAACGACGACATGTCATGCGCAGCAGGGTGTTCTTCGCCCCACTTCATGAAGGTGCGGATTGTTGTCGGTGCGGTGTAAAGGATCGACACCTTGTACTTGTCGA
>JBOGEK010000062.1:0-5070 GCA_050743645.1 Acidothermaceae bacterium | reverse complement strand
CCCCCCACGCCCCGCATTACTTCGACAACCACACGTTCGTGGGGTCGATGTTCTGGATCGCGGGGACGAACACTGTGTTGTGCGTGTGACTGGCGTGGTAGATCGGCTGGTTCGGTGCCGTGATCGGGAAGAACGGAGCATCTTCCATGACCTGCTTGTCGGCCGCGGCCCAGTCGGCCTGCGACTTCGCGGGGTCAAGCTCCTTACCTGCGGCCGCGATCAGCGCGTTGGTCTTGTCGCTGTCGTAGAAACCGAAGTTGCTGCCGTTCGGCGGGAACGCCGTCTTGCCGTAGAACAATGGAGCGAAGAACGACAGAGCGGAGTCGCCGTACCAGTCAGCGCCCCAGCCTGCGAGGGAAACGTCCCAGGTGCCCTTCTGGGCCACCGACGGGACCTCGAGGTACTTCGTGTAGAAGTCGGCGTTCGGGACACCGACACCGGTGATGCGGACACCGGCGGCCGACAGGTCCTGCTGCAGGGTGGTGAACATCTTGGCCGAGAGCGTGGACGCCGGGCGGTACAAGAACTTCAGGTCGAGGCCGTTCGGGTAACCCGCTGCTGCGAGATCCTTCTTGGCCTGTGCCGAGTCGAACTTGTACAGGTTGATCGACGTGTTGCTCGTCGTGCCCGAGACACCGAACGGAAGCACGTGCGTCAGCGGCGGCGACACGTCAGGACCGTTCGCGTCCTGGATCAGGTTGTCGCGGTTGATCGCCTCTTCGAGCGCCTTACGCACGGCGACGTTCTGCAGTGCCTTGTTGTTGTTCGGCGACACCGTGTTGAAGACGACGTACGGGTTCGACGAGGCCTGCGGCCCGAGGAAGAAGTTCGGGTCCTTGCTCGAGACCAGGCCGGGCACCGCGGAGACCGGCGGGAAGCTGTCGAACTCCATGTCGGCATTGGCGGTGTTCGCCTGCAACTGCTGCTGAATGGTGTCGGCGTTGCCTGTCTCGTTGATCACGACGTGGTCGACGTAGGCCTTGCGAACGGTGTCGGTCGAAGCCTTCCACGCCGGGTTGCGGTCGAAGTCGATCTCGTGGGCCGGGTTGTACTTGGTGACCTGGTAGGGGCCGTCGGAGATCGTGTGCTGCGCGAGTTCGGGACTGGTCGGGATGTACTGGTCGTATTCTGCCGGCGACGGCGAGAACACGTTCATCGCCGTCATGGCGACGAAGTACGACGCCGGCTGGGTCAGCTTGAAGATGACCGTGTTCGGGTTGCTCGGGTCAACACTGACGCCATCGAGCGCCGTGTTGTTCTGGTATGCAGCGATGGCGGACGCCGACTTCGGGTCGACCTTGGCGAAGCCGGTGCAGTACGCGTCGAGTCCGACGATCAACGTCTGGAAGTCGGGCATGCCACCGAAAGGCTGAGCCGGGTTACAGCTGCGCTTCACGCCACGTACCTCGTCGGCAGCGGTGATCTGCCGCGCCGGTGTGGTGTTCCACATGGCGCCGGTCTTGATCGTGAACTTGTAGGTCAGACCGTCCTTGCTGATACCGCCGTTGTCGACGGTCGGGATCTGGGTGGCGAGGTCAGGGACGTCGGTCTGAGTCTTGCCTGGCACAGCCGGGTACGTCACTAGCTGCCGGCTCCACAGCCGCAAGGCGAGCAAGCCGATGGAGTAATAGGAGATGTTCGGGTCCATGTAGTCGACATCACCTGTGCCGAGCATGTGGAGAGTGCCCCCGGTGACTGGGGTGCCACTGTTGTTGAGGTTCTCTCCGCCGGCACTGCTGCTGGCGCTGCTGTTGGGGCTGCTGCTGGCGCTGCCGCCGCCGCTGCTGCTGCTGCTTGGGGTGGTGTTCCCACTGCTCTTGCTGCTCCCGCCACAGGCGGCTGCGGCAAGGGCGACCACGGCGATCATGGCCGAAACTTGAAGCCCTCTACGTCTGCCGAGCATGTCTCTCCTTCTTCCGACCGCCTTGTGGGTGGTCCGCAAGTAGTTACGACTCATCCCGTACGCCGGGCTGGTCCCGCGCAGGCCCCCGCGCCGCTCGCGGCGAATCTAAGGCCCTAACTTCCCCGCCGGTGGACGATCTCGTGAATCTAACGCAGATCGTGACGTAAGAGTTACGAAGTGGATCTCGTTGTACGAGATGTCTCCGAAGTGTCGCTAGTTTGTGCTATTAAAACGGACGATCTTCACAAAATCCTCTGGGTCGAGGCTCGCTCCTCCTACCAATGCGCCGTCGATGTCCGCTTCGGCCATGATGCCGGCCGCGTTATTTCCCTTGACTGAGCCACCGTAGAGCACCCGCATCTGCTCGGCTACCACGGAGTCGTACAACTCGGCGACACGAACGCGGATCGCCGCGCACACCTCCTGCGCGTCCTGCGGCGTGGCGACCTCGCCGGTGCCGATTGCCCACACCGGTTCGTATGCGATGACCGAGCCCGCCGCCTTCTCCGCCTCGACACCGGCCAGGCCGCCATCGAGTTGACTCAGGCAATGCTGAACATGGCCGCCCTCCGACCGAACGGCGAGCGGCTCGCCGATACACAGGATCGGCGTCATACCGGCCGCGATCGTCGCCTGCACCTTGGCGTTGACGAGCGCGTCGGATTCGGCGTGATACTGCCGACGCTCCGAATGCCCGACCACGACAAACGAGCAACCGAGCTTGGCGAGCATGGCGGCGGAGATCTCGCCGGTGTAGGCACCAGCCGGGTGCTCGGAGACATCCTGGGCACCGTAGGTGATACGCAGCCGATCGCCGTCGACGAGGGTCTGCACGCTGCGCAGGTCGGTGAACGGCGGGATCACCGCGACGTCAACTGCGTCGTAGTCAGGATCACTGAGCGAGAACGCGAGCTTCTGGACGAGCGCGATGGCCTCGAGGTGATTCAGGTTCATCTTCCAGTTGCCGGCCATCAGCGGCTTGCGGGCAGGCGACCTGGTCGTTAGCGGCATGAGCGGCACTCCAAAGTGAACTTCAAGCGACGTGGGTGTGCGAGTGATCAGTCGATCAGTCTTCGAGTGCTTGCAGGCCCGGCAGCGGCTTGCCTTCGAGATATTCGAGGCTGGCGCCGCCGCCGGTCGACACGTGGCCGAAGTCGGTCTCAGAGAACCCGAGCTGTCGAACTGCGGCTGCGGAGTCACCGCCGCCGACAACAGTCAGCCCGTCAACCTTGGTCAGCGCTTGCGCGAGCGCCCGGGTGCCGTTCGCGAAAGCCTCGAACTCGAACACGCCCATCGGGCCGTTCCAGAAAACCGTTCGCGCATCCGCCAGCTTCGAGGCGAACAACTCGCGCGACTTCGGACCGATGTCGAGGCCTTCGCGGTCGGCCGGGATGGCGTCGACGTCGACGACGGCGTGAGGGGCGTCGGGTGCGAAGTGCGTGGCCACGACGATGTCGATCGGCAGCACAAGGTCGACGCCGCGCTTCTCGGCCTCGGTCACAAACCCACGCACGGTGTCGAGTTGGTCTGCTTCGAGCAGCGAATTCCCGACCTCTTTGCCCTGCGCCTTCAAGAACGTGTAGGCCATCCCGCCGCCGACGACGAGCCGGTCGACGCGGTCGAGCAAGTTGGCGATCACGCCGAGCTTGTCGGAGACCTTCGCGCCACCGAGCACGACAACGTAGGGCCGGGCGAGGTCGTCGGTGAGCCGTTTCAACACAGCGACTTCGGCGACTACCAGGCCACCGGCCGCATGCGGCAACAACTTGGGCAGGTCGTACACGCTGGCGTGTTTGCGGTGCACCGCACCGAAGCCGTCGCCGACGTAGGCGCCGCCCTCTCCCGCCAGCGCGGCGAGAGCGGTAGCGAACGCCGCCCTTGCGGCGTCGTCCTTGCTTGTTTCTGCTGCTTCGAACCGGATGTTTTCGAGCAGGACGACGGAACCCCCGGCGGCTGCTGCGACTGCCGCCTGTGCGGCTGGTCCGGCGATACCGCCTTCAGTCGTCTCAGGGAACCCGACCGGCTGGCCGAGCAGCTGCTGGAGCCGCTCAGCCACCGGACGAAGCGACAATTCCGGCTTGATTTCACCCTTGGGGCGCCCGAGGTGCGCCAGCACGACGACCTTGGCGCCGCGACCGACGAGATCCCGAATGGTCGGCAAGCTTGCCTGGATCCGCTTGTCGTCGGTGATCACACCGTCTTGCAGCGGCACGTTGAGGTCGGCCCGGACCAGCACGGTCCGGCCGGCGACCTCGAGGTCGTCGACTGTGCGCATGCGTTAGCCCCTAGCCGAGCTGGGATGCGACGAGCGAGGTGAGGTCGGCAAGCCTGTTCGAGTAACCCCACTCGTTGTCGTACCAGCCGAACACCTTGACCTGGTTTCCGTTGGCCATGGTGAGCGGCGAGTCGAAGATGCACGAGGCCGGGGAGCCAACAATGTCGGACGACACGATGGGATCCTCGCTGTAGACGAGGTAACCCTTCAGCGGGCCCTCGGCCGCCGCCTTGTAGGCGGCGTTGACTTCGTCCTTGGTGACTTCGCGCTCGAGCTCGACGACGAGGTCGGTGATCGAGCCGACCGGCACCGGAACCCGCAGCGAGTAGCCGTCGAGCCGGCCCTTGAGCTCGGGCATCACGAGCGCGACGGCCTTGGCTGCACCAGTGGTGGTGGGGATGATGTTCACCGCCGCCGCGCGGGCCCGACGCAGGTCCTTGTGCGGGAAGTCGAGCGTCACCTGGTCGTTGGTATAGGCGTGGATCGTGGTCATGAAGCCCTTGGTGATGCCGAAGGCGTCCTGCAACACCTTCGCCAGCGGCGCGACACAGTTCGTCGTGCACGACGCGTTGCTGATGACGTTGTGTGCGGCGGGGTCGTAGTCGTCGTCGTTGACGCCGAGCACGAAAGTAGCGTCCTCACCCTTGGCGGGCGCGGAGATGATGACCTTCTTGGCGCCGGCCGCGATGTGCGCCTTCGCCTTCTCGGCGTCGGTGAAGTGGCCGGTCGACTCGATGACGATGTCGACGCCGAGCTGACCCCACGGCAGCTGCGCGGGATCGCGCTCCGACAGCACCTTGATTTCCTTGCCGTCGACCGTGATCGAGCCCTCGCCGGAGCGGACATCGCCGGGGAAGGTGCCCAGGGTGGTGTCGTACTTCAGCAGGTGCGC
>JBOGEK010000061.1:0-4813 GCA_050743645.1 Acidothermaceae bacterium | reverse complement strand
TCTTCGGAGAGCGTGACGCCCTTCATGCCGGAGATCTCGCGGGCTACCGCGGCTGCCTTGCCGACCTCGGTCTGGATAAGGATGTAGGCCTGCACCATGGCGCGTCCCTTCCGAGGGGTGGACCCATCAAGTACGTGGATGTCCAACAATGTCGCTGACACCGTAGCAAGTCGAGCCCGGAGGTGGATCATCAGCGTCGGTGAACTCGGTGAGTTCGGGCTGATTGCCCGCGTCACAGCCCGCCTCCCGCTCGGCAATTCGACCTTGGTGGGGCCTGGCGACGACGCCGCTGTGGTCACTGCCGCCGACGGCCGGGTGGTGGCGACGACCGACCTGTTGGTCGACGGGCGGCACTTCAGGCGCGACTGGTCGACCCCCTACGACGTCGGTCGCAAGGCCGCGGCGCAAAACCTCGCCGACGTCGCGGCGGTGGGCGCGGTTCCGACGGCGCTGCTCGTCGGGCTCGCGGCACCGCCCGATCTTGCCGCATTTTGGGCAGAGCGCTTCGCCGATGGGCTTCGCGACGAGTGCGATCTCGTCGGCGCGGGCGTCGTCGGCGGTGACGTCGTTCGTAGTGACGTGCTGCTGCTTGCGGTCACCGCTTTGGGTGATCTGCAGGGCCGTGCACCCGTGTTGCGATCAGGGGCGCACGTGGGCGACGTCGTCGCCGTTGCCGGTCGGCTCGGTTGGTCGGGCGCCGGACTTGCCGCCTTGCGTAAGGGTTTTCGCTCGCCACGGGTGGTCGTCGATGCGCACCGGCGACCTGAGCCTCCCTATGCGGCCGGGCCCGCGGCGGCGATCGCCGGAGCCACCTCGATGATCGACGTCAGCGACGGCCTGGTGGCTGATCTAGGTCACGTCGCGGCCGCGAGCGGGGTGCGTATCGAGATCGTGCGTGCCGCGCTCGAAGTCGCTGAGCCGGTGGCCGAAGTGGCGTCGGCGTTGAGTGTCGACCCACTCGACTGGGTGCTCGGTGGGGGCGAAGACCACGCGTTGGCAGCCACGTTCGCGTCGTCCGAGGTTGTGCCTCGGGGCTGGCGGATCATCGGCGAGGTGGCCGCCGCCGACGCTGAAGGGGTCGTGTTGGTCGACGGAAAGCCTTACACCACAGGCGGTTTCGACCACTTCGCATGATGGACGACGAAAAAGCCGAGCTAGGACCTCGGTGCGTTACGTGGCCTCCTGATCGGTAACTCGACGAACTACTGGGCCGACTACGGCGTACTCGCGGCGCCGCGATCGCCGGGATTTGCGTCGCGGCAGCACTTCTTGGGCGCCTTTCACGGTGACAGTCAGTGCATGGCCGCACGGTGACAGTCAGTGCGCAGCCGCACGGTGGTGGATGAACAATTCCGTGCGAGACACCTCGTGGTGCACCGGCAGCGGCAACTCGTAACGCACCTCGCGCTGGTGGTCGCTGAACTGGCGTTGCGCGTTGTAGACCTTGTTGAACCGCCACAACATGCGAGTGAAGTTCGATTGGCCGTGCATTAGCTGCTTAGCCATGATTCCGAGGGCGCCTCGCGCCGCCGCGAAGCTGAGATGCTTGTGGTTGATCACCGATTGCGTCTTCACGAGTTCGCGGTAGAAGATGTCGAGCGGCAACCGCGTCGGCAACACCGCATGTTGAATGTCGAAGAGCCGGTAGTCGAGCGTCGTCAGATCGCGAGCTTCGGTATGCCAGATTTCCGTTCCAGGGTAAGGGGTTTTCACGGTCAGGTGCACGATCTCGGGTACCGATAGCGCGAACTCGCGCACGCGTTGGAACTGGGCGATGTCCCAATCGGGGTCGACGATCAGATTGATGGCAACGCTGATGCCTAGCTTGCGTGCGCATTCGAGCGCATGCATGTTGTCGTCTTGGCTGACGCGCTTGCGGAACAGGTCGAGGCCTTCTTCGTCGAGCGCCTCCATGCCGAGGAACATGTAGTTCAGGCCAAGGCCGACCCAACGTTCGAAGACCTCCGTGTTGCGCAGCAGCACGTCAGCACGGGTTTCCAGGTAGTACTGCTTGTGCACCTTGCGACGTTCGAGTTCGGCTGCTATCGCGTTGCCGTGTTCTGGCTTGATGAACGCGACGTCGTCGACGATGAACACGTTCGGCTCGGCGATGTCGGCCAGTTCGGCTGCAGCGACATCCGGCGAGATCTTTCGATACGAGCGGCCGTAGAACGTCCAGGCCGAGCAGAAGGAGCAGTCCCACGGGCACCCGCGGGTGAATTCGATCGATGCGCTGGGGTCGAGTACGCCGATGAAGTACTTCTTGCGGCGCCGCATCAAGTCGCGGGCCGGCCGGTAGCGGTCGAGCGTATCGACCATCACCGGTGCGGCTCCGAGCCCGTCGGTGGTGACGATGCCCGGCACTTCCTGCAGTCCGCCGTCTCGAATCGCCGCCAGCAGCGCGACGATCGCAGGCTCACCCTCGCCTCGCAACACGGCGTCAAGACCACCTTCGGCCTGCTCTAGCACGTGGCTTGCAATGAACGAGACCGAATGCCCACCCGCGAAGATAAAGCGGCGTGCATTGGCCTGTTTGATCTCTCGCGCAAGATCGATCACCTCGGGAACGTTCGCGAGATAGTTCAAACCGAATCCGACGGCGTCTGGGTCGAAATCCGCGATCTCTCGACGCAGTTCGTCGGCCGAGAAAACCTGGAGATCGACAACTCGGACGTCGTGGCCGGCGTCGCGTGCTGCGGCTGCCACCGTTTCGAGTCCTAGCGGCTCGAGGCGCAAGAAGATCTCTGAGTACAGCAGGCAACTGGGATGGACGACTAGCAATTTCATCGGCAGCCTCGGCCTTTCGTGTGACGGCGCAGCAAATCGCGAACACCCGCGAATGTCGTGCCGCTTCCCGATTGGGCGGCTCATATGTCCGGCGCTTGATGAAGCTTGTGTGACGACTCGAAGCTGCTTGACCGGGGCGCGTGACCCAGCTGCGGTCAGTTCGCGACGACGAGCATGGCCACCACGGGCGCGATCACGAATACACCGATCACGAAGACCAGGCCGATCAATGCCCGGCGCACCTTCGGCTCACGCCAACGTGGGCGGACGACGAGGCCGTCGAGGCTGTCGAGGGCGGCGCTGTCGGTGCGAACTTCCTCGGGGGTCACTCGTGAAGTATCGCGCGCCAGTGACGTGTCAGCACCGGCTCTGCGGTACGAGAGACTGAATGGCATGACGCCGTTGCCGACACCGCCCCGGGTGCTCACGATCGCCGGCTCCGATTCGGGCGGTGGCGCAGGCATTCAGGCTGATCTCAAGACGATGCTTGCCTGTGGCGTTCACGGCATGAGCGTGGTGACTGCGGTCACCGCACAGAATTCGGTCGGCGTGCAGGGTTATTGGCCGTTGCCCGCCGCAGCCGTTACAGCCCAGCTCGACTCCGTGCTCACCGACATCGGCGTCGACGCGGTCAAGACCGGCATGCTCGCGTCGTCCGAGCTGGTGTCGTTGGTGGCGGCGCGGCTTCGCGACGTCGACGTTCCTGTCGTGGCCGATCCGGTCGGGGTGTCGAAGCACGGCGATTCGTTGCTGGCGGCCGACGCTCTCGCGGCGGTGCGCGACGAACTGCTGCCGGTCGCGACTTTGGTCACGCCGAACCTCTATGAGGTCGCCCAGCTCACTGGGGTAAAAGTCGACGACGAGACGGGGATGCACGCCGCAGCCGAAGCGGTGCACGCACTCGGCCCGCGTTGGGTGCTCGTCAAGGGCGGCCACCTGCCGGGCGACGCAGTCGACGTGCTTTTCGACGGCGAGCAGGTGATCGAGTTCCGGAGCCCGCGATTTGACAATCGGCACACCCATGGCACCGGCTGCACGCTTGCCAGCGCCATCGCGAGCTATCTCGCGTGGGGCCATGCGATGCCCGAGGCGGTCGCCGCTGCGAAGCGCTATGTCAGTGGCGCCATAGAGCATGGGTTCGCATTGGGGTCAGGCATCGGTCCGGTAGATCACGGGTGGCAGCGAAGATCATGAGCGACATCGAATTCATCATCACCAGCTACGACGCGCCCGCCGCCGTCGAGCTGATCGCCGAATTGCAGGCGGAGTACCAGATCAGGTACGGCAGCGGCGACGAGACACCGGTCGCGGCGGCTGAATTCGCGCTGCCTCTCGGCATTTTCTTGATCGGGTCGGACGACGAAAAGCCCGTCGCGTGCGCGGGCATCCGGTTGACCGCGCCAGGGGTGGCCGAGCTGAAGCGCATGTACGTGCGGGCGCCTGCCCGGCGACGCGGAATCGCCAGACTGTTGCTCGCTCGGATCGAAGACGAGGCGCGGGCATTGGGTGCCACGCAGCTACAGCTGGAAACCGGATGGCGTCAGCCCGAAGCCATCGCGATGTATCGATCGGAGGGTTACGCCGACACCGAGCCATTCGGCCATTACGCCGATACGCCGGGGTCGGTGCACCTCGCGAAATTGCTGTGACGTGGTGCGCTCTAGCGAGTGACTTTGCCGGCCTTGATGCACGAAGCGCACACGTTCAGCCGCTTGCGGGTGCCGCGGCCGACGATCGCACGTACGGTCTGGATGTTGGGGTTCCAGCGGCGGCGAGTGCGCCGGTGGGAGTGGGACACGGACATGCCGAAGCCCGGACCCTTGCCGCAGACGTCGCAGACAGCAGCCACGGGAGACACTCCAAGATCATCAGACGGGGATGCGAGCGCACCGCGCTCACTGGGCAACCGCACGAGACTATCTGACGCCGGTCCACCGACGCCAATCGGCCGGCGCGCGCTGTCAACACCGGGCCGGCACCCAGCCAATACCCGGGCCGGCACCCAGCCGACGCCCGGGCCGGCACC
>JBOGEK010000060.1:0-1836 GCA_050743645.1 Acidothermaceae bacterium | reverse complement strand
GAATCTTCGGCGCGGGTTGTCAGGAAGCAAGACCCGCACACTGTGGTAGCTCACGGCAAGGCAGATGTCGGTCATGCCGGTGGCACTCAGATCGTTGGCGATCCGGTCAGGCCCGAAATCGAGAAGGTCCCAGGGATACAGCCAGACGCCATACTTCACAACGGTTATTGGCCGGCTGTGAGGCTCGCGACCCTTGCGCGGGCCTGAGCGAGAATTTCCTCGTGCAGGTTGTTGCCGTGTGAATCGATCGCGACGAACAACGGCCCCAGCGTCGTCACCCGGAATCGCCAGAGACATTCGGGCATGAGGTGTTCCCAATACACTTCTTCGATCTCGTCGATCTGAAGTGTCTCGACAGCTGCCGCGCCACCGACGACGGCCAAATAAACACAACCATGTTCGGCCATCGCTGCAGCCGTGTCACCCGACATGCCGCCCTTGCCGAGAATCGCCTTCACGCGAAGTCGTTCGAGCAACGGCCGGGTGAAGCGATCCATGCGCTGGCTCGTAGTGGTGCCGATACACACGGGCTCCCACCGACCGTCAGGACCAGGCTTCACATTCGGCTGAGTATGCAGCAACACGCCATCGCTGAGGTCTGCTGGAAAGTCGTTGCCGCCGTCGTGCCAGTAGATCAATGTGGCGTCACGAAGGCCCCACACCGTGCCGGTGATCGTCACCTGGTCACCCGCTTTGAGTTCGCGGACGACTTCCTCGGTCAGCGGTGTCGTCAGTGAGACGGTAGCCATCGGTCGGCGCTCCAGTTGGTTGATTCGGGTGGGCCAGGACCCGGCGCTATTGCCTCGGTCTCGAAAGTTCGTTCGTCGCGACGGATGCGTAAACCCTTGCGGCATCGACGATGTCGTCGGTATGCACCCACTCGTCAGGCGCGAAGTGCCAGTCGCCGGGGCCGTAAACAACGGTGTCGAGCCCGGCTGCCGCGAGGTCGGCTGCGTCTGTGACGAAGGCCTGCCCAGGCATCTCATTAGTGATTCGCGGGGGTGTCTTGCGCAAGGTCTCGTGAGCACCAGCGATCGCATCGACGAGTGCGCCGTCGGTCACGCCGAGGAACGGCTGGTGCGCTGACACAATGCGAACCTGCACGCCGGCGTCTGGCCCTGCTGCCAGGTTAGCGAGCTCCAGCAGCTCTTGCTTCACCGGAATCCGGCTCATCGACGGCACGGTGCGCACGTCGCCGCGAATCAGTGCATTGGCAGCGACCGTGCCCGGCCCGCGCCCGCCGTTCAGCTGACCGACGACCGCTATCGGTAGTGCGGGTAGACGCGGATGAGGCTGGTGCGTGAAGGTGTGACCGCGCAGCGCGTCGCAGACGCGAGTGGCAGCCGCCAATGCGTCGACGCCATCGGCCGCACGCGAGATATGCGCAGTGCGACCGTTGATCGCGATCTCGAACTTGATCGCACCACCGTTCGCCGTATGAATCGCCAGACCCGACGGCTCACCACAGATCGCAAAGCCCGAATGCGGGCCCTCGCTCGCCAACACGTACTTCGAGCCGAGCCCCGTGCCGTCGTGATGCATGACTGCATGAAGCACTAGATCACCAGGCGGTGGTTCACCTTCGGCCACGACCTGAAGTGCGGCCACCATCGCCGCAAGCCCTGCTTTCATGTCACTGACGCCACCCGCATAAAGGCGGCCGTCTGCCACCCACGGTTGGTACGGATCGTGACTCCAACCTTCGGCGACGATCCCGGAGTCGAGATGACCTTGCAGGACGACGGGATCGCGACGGCCCTGGCCCGGCACCGTTGCGACCACATTCGGCCGGCCGGCGACGACGTTCTCGAGATGGACGTCGATTGCCGGGTGGTC
>JBOGEK010000059.1:0-5001 GCA_050743645.1 Acidothermaceae bacterium | reverse complement strand
ACATGGAAAGCAAGTGCGCGACTCGGGCCGGCGTCGACAATCCAGATCCGTACCAGCTGCCCGGCGTGAGCGACCAACGGCGAATGCTCATACGCGAAGGGATATCCGTTGAACACGACCGCGTCTGGTTCGTCGTCGATCATCTTGGAGTAATCGCCGATTTGGCGTTGCGGTCCGAAGAAGAGCTCGGACCCTACCAGCACGTATTGTGCCGCTGCGCTCCGCAAGTTCGGCGGATCGATGATAAGCGCGCCGTACATGCCGTTCGCCATATGCAAAAGCATCGGTTCGGTGGCGCAGTGATAAAGCCACGCGCCTGCATGCGTTGCGACGAAGTGATAGGTGCGTGAGGTGCCGGGTGCGATCGGTGCCATCGTCGACGCAGGCGGGCCCGACTCGGCATGGAAGTCGACGTTGTGCGTCATGTCAGTGTCGTTGACGACGGTCACGTTGAACATGTCGCCGATGCGGCCGTGCAGCACCGGACCCGGAACGGTGCCGTTGAACGTCCACATCAATTGGGTGACACCAGGCGCGACCGTTTCGTTGACGTCTTTGATGTGCCAGGTGACGTCGTGGACGGTGTTCGGCCCGAGGGGCGGCAACTTCGCATCGTTCGGCGTCCAGCCGTTTGGTGGTGCCGCGCTCAGGTCGTTCGAAGTCGCATCGGTTCCGGCGCTGTGATCGGTGCTGGGGTCGGAAGAGCCGGATGACATGCCAGCTACGCCGCTCATGCCAGCCATGCCGCTCATGTCATCCATACCGCTCATGCTGCCGACGGTGCCCGCGTGTGCTGCGGGCGAACTCAACGCGGCTGCGCCAAGCTGAACTCGCATCGTCATTCCGGCTTGGCGATGTCCTGGCACTGTGCACCAACCGGAAAGTGGCGTAGTGACGATGCCGGCGTCGAGCGCCGTCGTCTGACCCGGCGAAAGCATCGGGGTCTGGACGCCGTTCGAAAGCCGCAGGTCGTGTTTCATGCTGCCGTTGTTGGTGACTCGTAGGATCAAGTGCGAGCCAGGAGGGACCGTGATGGCAGCCGGTTCGATTCTCATGTCGACGAGAGAAATCGTGACCCCGCTCGTAGCTGTCGCGGAATCGATTGTTGTCGAGGTTCGGGTGGTGTCGTTAGAGCCGCTGTTCGCGAACGCGACAGCCGCAACCAGGACGACGACGCCGATTCCGATCCCGGCCAGCGTGGGCGAGTTGACCGCAGACTTGCGGGCGGTGCCGCCGGTCGATCTCCTGCCTCGTGAGAAGCCACCGCGCAGCATGGAAAACGCAGTGAGCGCTACGAAACCGAGAAGTGCGACGACGTCGACGACGCCACCGATCTGCCAGGTCGTCATCGACCCGCCTGCGTCGCCACCGGCGACCCGCAGCACCAGGCCAATGTGCAACACGAGCAGCGGCCCGTAGAACGCCGGACTGTAGGGCAGCGGACGGCGAACAACGGCCGGCGCGATGACGGGAGCGTGAGCGAAGACCATCGACATCACGAATCCGAGGAAGACGGCATGTAACTGCGCGTCGTACACCGCTCCGTCACCTTGATGGCCACCGGTGAGCCACAATGTGCCTCCGACGGCGAGCCAGGCGTAGCCGGCCAGCAGCCCCACGGCCATGAATCGCGTGACGCCGCGCTGTCTGACGGTTCGCCGAGCCAGATCGAATCGGCCGAGCCAAGCCGCGAGCGCGAGCATCGCCGCGCCGCAGATACGCACACCAACGTCGGACGCCGAAATACGCGAGCCGGTGTCGGTCGACGATACGGCGACCGTGGCACCAGCGACCATGAGCAGCACACCCGCGACGAGTAGGCGTCTGGCGAGACCCGATATGCCCAATAGCCGTGACAGTTCGAGGCGTTCGGCGGTGATTGTCACCACCAAGAAGACCGCGAGCCATGGCACGGTGATAGAGATGTCGCGGCCGGAGAGCCAAAGTGCCATTGCGACGACCCAGCCCACCGCAGCGACACCCATCAAGGAGTTGTGTGTCGAGCGTTGTACGCGGTCGAGAGCGATGTAGACGATGACCAGGCCGACACCGGCGGCCGTCAGTAAGGCCTGACCGAGACGCGGTGCATGACCGGTCAGCGTGCAGATCGACCCGGCGATTGAGAGGGCGGGCACGGCCCACGACCAATCGCGGCGCAGTGCGGTTGCGCGCTCGATCGCGATGAGCGTGCCGAGAAAGCCGATGGCCATCAGCGCACCGTGGCTTTGCGCCGACGTGGTCGCCGACGGCAGCTCGTAGCCGAGCCTCGCCAGGCCGCCCCAAAGCCCGGCCAGCAATATGACGATCCCGAATGGCAGGTACACCATTCCGGCCGGGCGGGTCGGGGTCGCGGGCACCGTTACAAGACTCGGGGCGGGAGTCAGTGCTGACGGGTAATGGCGATTCGCCACAGCTGTGGGCCAGCCTGCAAGTACTCCCAGCTGTAACGGTCGGGCCACGCCGCGTCGAGTTGGTAATGCAACGGCTTGGGGTCGTGGTCGTTTTCGATGGTGAGCGTCTGACGGACGTCGAGTTGCGCAAGGCGCCCGAAGATGACCTCGTGCCGTGCGCCGCCGTGCGGCAGCGTGCGGACGTCGAGAATCGCCGCGGTATCGGCCGACGCGGCGACCGCACCCGCGCCCGCCGCGTCGGTCAAGCCGTCATGCATCTGCTGCAGCAGCGCCGCGAGACTCACGCCGTCAGACTTCAGCAATGTCGGGAGGAGGATGTCATTCTCCTTTTCGACGTGGAGCGCGAAGACTGCCGAGATCGCGCCGGCAATCGCGACCGTGGCCGCCACCTCCTGAGTGTTGGCCAGAACGCGGGTGCGGGCAGCGAGATAGCGGTGGTCTCGCATCATCGTTTCGATGAACGCCTTACCTTGGTGCGCGGCACCGACCGGGTACAGCGCCACCTCTTCCGCCAAGGCATGGGGGAGTATTTCGTCGTTCAGAAACGCGACGAGTGCGTCGCGTTGGTGGTCGCATGGATGGCCGGTGGCCGCGGCGTCACGCAGCGCCGTTAGTAGCGTCTCGAGCCCACCACGCAGGTGGGTGTGGTGCTCGACCATCTCGGAATACGCGCGGTCGTCGGTGATCGGTTCGTGCAGCGATGTGCTCATGACGGTCTCCGGGATGTCGGTCAGCTATGTGCGAGTTCGGTGCGGCCAATTCGCACCCGCCAGGTCTGCGGGCCTTCTTCGAGGTACTGCCAACTGAACTCGCCGTCATGCTCTGCGGCGAACTGGTAATACAGCGGCTTCGGGTCGTGGTCGTTGACGAGCACGAAGGCTCCGCCCGGGCGCAGCCCGAAGTACGTCTCGAAGATCAATTCGTGACGTCTCGCAGGCACCTCGGTGCGGACGTCGAGCAGCGTGTCTGAACCGACTGTCGCCACGCCATCCTGCACCTGCTTGCTCTCGGTCATCGGGCCATTCCCCTCGCTCAGGTCGGCCACCCGACGTTCGAACGGCTCCCTTGATTTATACAAGACCGGGTCGTAGAAAAGCAACGCGATCCCGGAGTGGACTGCGTCACGCCAGCAGGCTGTAGCGCGCGTCGCACCAGTGCCTGGATGGCGCGCCGGTCAGGATCTGACGAGTCGGGCGATCGCCTCGCTTGCCTCACGGATCTTCGCCTGCGCGTCCACATCATCGGGCCCGCCTGCCGAGATGGCGTGGCTCACGCAGTGACCCAGATGGTCTTCAAGTAGCGACAATGCGACGGCTTGCAATGCCTTCGTGACGGCCGAAACCTGGGTGAGGACGTCGATGCAGTAGGTGTCTTCATCGACCATGCGCTGCAAGCCGCGTACCTGGCCTTCGATGCGCCGCAATCGCTTCAACACCGCTTCTTTGTTCTCGCTGTATCCGGCGGCGGGCATGTGGTCTCCTCGTGGCGTTGCAGTACCGGTGTGCATCAGACACTATGAAGCATACCCCCAGGGGGTAAGTGTAGTAAGATGTCAGCGACCCTCGGTCGACCGGAGGAACGAATGCAGCTTCAGACGTTCACCGTCAAGGGCATGACCTGCGAGCACTGCGTTGCCGCGGTCACCGAAGAGTTGCGCCGGCTCGACGGGGTTGACGCCGTCCAAATCGATCTTTCGACGGGGCAAGCGATCGTCAGCAGTGAGAGCCCGCTCGAAGTCGCCGACGTGGCCGCTGCCGTCGACGAAGCGGGCTACGAACTGGTGCAGTGAGACAAATGACACCCACGACTGAGCGGCAAACCAGTGTCGAACTGCAGATCGATGGCATGACGTGTGCGTCGTGTGCGGCGCGAATTGGCAAGCGTCTCAACAAGATCGATGGCGTTGAAGCAAACGTCAACTACGCGACCGAAAGCGCAAGCATCGTGATGAGCGTTGCTGCGGCGACGGTCGATGACCTTATCGCGCAGATTGAGGCCATCGGCTACCGAGCATCTCTGCCATCAAGTGCTTCTAGTTCGGACGACGAACATCCCGCCGGTGCGGAAGCCCGCGCCGATGCCGCAACCAGACTGTTGCGGACGCGGTTGATCGTCTCCGCGGGGCTTGCCACGCCCGTGCTCGCGCTTTCCATGATTCCAGCTCTGCAGTTCGCCTACTGGCAATGGTTTGCCTTGGCGCTCGCCACGCCGGTCGTGGTGTGGGGCGCTTTTCCCTTTCACCGTGCGGCGCTACAAAACCTGCGTCACCGCGCGACCACGATGGACACCCTGGTATCGGTCGGAACACTCGCGGCCTTCGGCTGGAGCGTATACGCACTTGTGTGGGGCGGCGCCGGCGCCAGCGGAATGAAGATGCGTTTCTCGTTCGACGTCGAGCGTGGCAACGGGAGCGATCAGCTGTACCTCGAAGTTGCTTCCGTCGTCACCGCGTTCTTACTAGCCGGGCGCTATTTCGAAGCAGGTGCCAAGCGGCGATCGGGCGCCGCGTTGCGGACATTGCTCGACCTTGGCGCCAAACACGCGGCCGTATTGCGGGACGGCGTCGAATATCGGGTGCCGGTCGCAGACC
>JBOGEK010000058.1:0-13864 GCA_050743645.1 Acidothermaceae bacterium | reverse complement strand
CAACCGCACAGGTCAGGAGCATCGGGCAGATGTCACCGCAGTTCGGCAGGCGTCGGCTCCTCGATCCTCTCGGCGAGCAGGCAGTCTACGACCGGTCACGGCGTCGGGCTCGCATCATCGGGCGCATCATCGTGGGGTTCTGTGCGGTCATCGTCATGGTCGGGGCGGGCGGGGTGCTGATCGTGCAGCACATCCTCGGCAACGTGAAGCACGGTCCGGCGCTTGCCAAGCTGATCGATCCGAAAACCCGCCCGGCGAAAGAGACCGCGCCCCCCAATAGCAAGAACGGCGGCAGCAGCGGCAACGCGCAGAACATCTTGATCCTCGGCGTTGACTCACGGCTAGGCGAGAACAGCACCTTCCAGGTGCCCGCGGGGCAACCGCAACAGACCGAAAGCCTTTCAGATACGGCAATTCTGGCCCACCTCTCGGCCGACGGTAAGCACGTCACGTTGGTGAGCATCCCCCGCGACTCCGTCGTACAGATCCCGTCATGCGACAAGGTCGACGCGAACGGCAACCCGATCCTTGGCAGCGACGGTCAGCCCGAGATGTCCAAAGCGACGACTGCATTGTTCAACGAGGCGATCGAACTCGGCGGCCCCGCTTGCTCGGTCAAGACGATCGAGTCGTTGACGAATGTGTTCATCGACCACTATCTCGAGATCGACTTCGAGGGCGTCATCAAGATGTCGACTGCGCTCGGCGGTGTGCCGCTCACGATGTGCAGCTCGGTGCACGACTCCTATACCGGGCTCACGCTTCCTGCCGGCCCGGTGAACCTGAAAGGCCAGCAGGCGTTGGAGTTCGTCCGTGCTCGCCACGGATTTGCCGGCGGTGACGACCTGCACAGAATTCAACGGCAGCAGCAATTCATGGCCTCGATGGCCCGCAAGGCGCTCGCGTCGTCGACGCTGTTCAACTTCCCGTCGATGGTCACCTTCTACGACGACGTCGCCGGATCCCTCACGACCGATATGAAGAGCAGCGACCTCATCAACCTGGCGCTGCGCTACCGCAAGATCGACACGAACAACATCGTCTTCGCAACGGTTCCGACCTACGCCGCCCCAAAGGGCGACAAGTGGTACCAGCACCTGTACTGGAGCCAAGACGAAGAAACCGCTTTGTTCAACGCGATTCGCGACGACCAGCCGCTGAACACCACGGCGTCCAACGGGCAAAACGTCGCGACGCTGACGGTTGCGCCGTCCAACGTCTCGGTGCGGGTGCTGAACGGCACGGCCACCAACAACCTCGCGCACGACGTCGCCGACCAGCTTGCGGCCAAGGGTTTTCAGATCGCGGGCATCGACTCCGCCGTCGACGTCCCGGTAGCGAAAACCACGATCAGCTATTCGGCCGACCACACGAACTCGGCGACGACGCTGGTGGCTGCACTCGGTGTCGCGCCCCAGCAAACAGTGACGTCGTCGTCATCCAAGACGATCACCCTCACGATCGGGCAGGACTGGGCCGGGCTGGCCGCAGCAACCCCGTCGACGAGCGCGCCTGCCTCGCCAGCGGCGTCGGGTTCGGCGGCTCCATCAAGTTCGGCAGTGCCCGGCCTGAAAACGACCAACGCCACGGCCGACGCCTGCGTGCAGGGCTAAGCGGCTCTGGTCCGCTTCAACGCTCGACGTCGTCCTGCTTAGTCGTTGTCGCGTTCACGTGAACGCAGGATCGCCTCGCGGCGCGCCAACCGGGTGCCGCGCCTGATCTCCGCCTCGCGAAAACGCCTGCGATCCTCGTCGTTTTCGGGCATCACCTGGGCGATCTCGCGCGGCCGCTCGAACTCATCGATCGCCACGAACACCAGATAGGCAGACGCCACGTGCCGACGGACTTCGTCGGCCTGGTCCCACGGCTGTGCCGTGACCCGGACGCCGATCTCGCATGAGGTGCGGCCGGTCCAGTTGACCCGGGCGTCGCACGTCACGATGTCGCCGACATGCACCGGCACCAGGAACTGCATCTCGTCGACCACCGCGGTCACCGCTCGCCCGCCGCTGTGTCGGGAAGCGACCACTCCGGCAGCTTCGTCGACCAGGCGCATGATCGCGCCGCCGTGCACGTTGCCGTAGAAGTTCGCGTCGAGGGCGTCGACGACGCGGCTCAGCCTGATACTCGATGCGCTGGCGGGCACGGCGGATGTGTTCACGGGCGCGCTGTTGGTCATGCCGCGATTGTGCCAGCCGACCGAACCTCAGCTGATGCAGCCGGCGCCGTGGCCGACCTTGGTGAGCCCCATCAAGTCGTCGGCGCTGTAGGTCGACGGCGTCTGCGGGTTGAGCGCCGGATACATGATCTCGGTCGCCTTGGCCGCATGCTGCAGGCCGACGGCGTGCCCGAGTTCGTGCAGCAGCAACGCGCCGGTGGTCTCGCCCGCCGCGATGCCTTCGGGCAGTTCGGTCACTGTGGCTTGGTCCATGACGACGTAGCCCTTGGTGATCTGCCAGTTTCCGTCGGGCAGCGTGCTGGCCTCCCAGCCGCCGTAGCCGACCGCACCCGGGTTGTCCGCAAGGAAGTCGCTGGCGCTTCGAGCGGCGATCGTCACGACCAGATCGTCGGGCTCGCTCGAAACGGTGGATTGCTGCGGGATGAAACTCGTCGTCCCGTCGTAGCGAAAGGTCATGCCGGTGGCCCGGCCGAGCGCAGCGAACTCGGTGTTGATCGTCTGGGTCAAGGCGGCGTCGATGCCTGGCGCGTTCAGCCGCCAGCCAATCGCGCGACACGGATTCCAGCGGATCACCTGGGTGCCTGCCGCGCCGACCGCCCCCGAGTAGCTCAACACGTAGTCGCCCGCACCGGTCGAAACGGGCGGGGTGGACGGCGGGGCGGCCACCGGGACCGTCTGCAATCCAGCGGCGGTGAGCACCGAGTTCAGCGTCTGGTCGGAGACCGCGTTCGTCGCACCCAACACGTCGACGTGCGTCGGTGTGAGTCGGGTGATCAGCGCGCGCTGGTCGGCCGACAAGCCGCCCGGCCCGACCAGCAGCATCGCGGTGCCGAGATGACCTGCCAATGCCGCGCCCGACAGGGCATCGGGGAAATTGCTGCCCGCCGCCACGACCAGCGTGCCGATCGGTCCGGCGATGCCCGCGTCGGCGGCGGCATTGGTGGCGTAACGGTCGGTGCCGGCCACCCGCACAACCGACGGGCTGTAGGCCTTCACGGCATCGACGACGGCGTCCGACACCGACGTCGGCCCGCCGAGCACCACAATCTGCTGCGGCGCCAGCCTGGTCAGCTCGTCGACCGTTTCTTGTGGCAGCGACGATGGATCGGTCAGAAGCACCGGGCTGCCCGCCAGGGCGCCCAAGGCCGACGCGGTCAACGCATCGGGAAACGCAACGCCCGAGACGAGGTACGCAACCTTGACGCCCGGGGCGAACACCGCAGCGCTCACTGCCTGCGCAGTGCCGTAGCGGTTCGTGCCGGCGAGGCGGCTCCACGTGCCACCGGCGGTCGCGGCGAGCGTTGTGCCGACACTGTCGGGCACGCTGTTCGGCCCACCGACCAGGATGATTTTCGCCGGCTTCAGCCGAGCGACTTCGGCGCTGACGTCGGCCGGGATCGTGCCACCAGCGACGAGGACGACTGGCGAACCACTGCCGGCCGCCGCTCCAGCCGCGAGCGCGTCGGGAAACGAGGCCCCGGTCGCGACGTAGATCGACGGCACGCCCGCGGGGTACTGCGCGGCGATCTGCGCCGAGGTGCCGTACCGGTTGCTGCCCGCGAGCCGGTCGGCGTCGGAGCTGACGCTCCCGGCCGTCGACGAAGAGAGAGTGGACGTCGGTGACGCGGCCGATGCGGGCGTCGCAGCTTCGGGTGCCGCCGCATTGGCGCCGGCGGCAGCGCCGCCGCCGATCGTCGTCGCGGTGCAGATCGTCAGGAGGGTCGAGACGGCCAGGGCGCGGGCGCGACAACGCACGAGGTTTGCTCCTCAAAACACGAGACGGCGAGGCATGGCAAAACTGGGCAGCTCACATCGGCGAATCGGCCGCCACTTGGTTCATCGGCGTTTTGCGGTCGCAACCTGAGACCGCGCGCGCGGTCGCTATGCCCTGGACCGCCTCAACTCGCGGGCGATCACGATGCGCTGCACCTGGTTGGTGCCTTCGTAGATCTGGGTGATCTTGGCGTCACGCATCATGCGCTCGACGGGATAGTCCTTCACGTAGCCGTAGCCGCCGAACAACTGCACCGCGTCGGTGGTGACCTCCATCGCGACGTCAGATGCAAAGCACTTGGCCGCGGCGCCGAAGTAACTGAGATCTGCTGCGGCTGCTTCGGACTTTGCCGCCGCCGAATAGGTAAGAGTGCGCGCTGCTTCGACTTTCATCGCCATGTCGGCGAGCATGAATTGCACACCCTGAAAACTGCCGACTGGCTCACCGAATTGTTGCCGTTGCGCCGTATAGGAAACTGCGGCGTCGAGTGCGCCAGCTGCGATCCCGAGTGCCTGCGCGGCGATCGTCACGCGAGTGTGGTCGAGCGTACGCAGTGCGATCTTCAGGCCCGTGCCCGCTTCACCGATGAGGCGGTCACCAGGAATGCGACACGAATCGAAATACATCTCCCGCGTCGGTGACCCCTTGATGCCGAGTTTTCGTTCTGCCGCACCGAAAGTAAGTCCTGCGTCGTCCTTTTCGACGACGAAGGCCGAGATGCCAGCGCCGCCAGCCTCGGGGTCGGTCACCGCGAAAACTGTGTAATACAAGGATTCTCCGGCGCCGGTGATCCACCGCTTCGTTCCGTCGAGCACCCAGTCGGTGCCGTCTCGAACGGCGCGTGTCGTCATCGAAGCAGCGTCGCTTCCGGCATCCGGCTCCGACAGCGCATAAGAAAACATTGCCTCGCCCCGCGCCACCGGCGGCAGGTAACGCTGCTTCAGTTCGTCTGAACCCACGAGCAACAGCGGCAGCGTGCCGAGCTTGTTCACCGCCGGTATCAAGGCGGACGACGCACAGCCGCGCGCGATCTCTTCGATCACGATTGCCGTGGCAAGCGCATCTGCGCCCACACCGCCGTACTGCTCGGGAATGTGCGGCGCGTTGAAGCCGGATCTGACTAGCGCTTCGTGAACGTCCCAAGGGAATTTCGCGGTCTCGTCGACTTCGGCGGCCCGTGGAGCGATCCGACTGGTTGTGAGTTCGCGCACACTCGCGCGCAGGTCGGCGTATTCACCCGGAAGAGTGAACAATTCGAAGCCGGACGCCGAACCCGCTGCCGAAGGCTGCGTCGCCGCCATCCGTCACCGCCGTCCCTCCGCTGACTCAGGCCTATACAGGCCGATTCAGCTATTACGCCTGCGATCACTCCTGGTCGAAGTGCTCCTGACAGGCGATCCTAGGCCGCTACCATCTGTGTTCAGCGACCTTGGGGAGGAAACTCTCGAGCCGACCGTGGGGAGAAGCATTGTGGCGTTGCGACTGAGCGTGATCGGCACCGGATATCTCGGAGCGACCCACGCGGCCTGCATGGCAGAGCTGGGCTTCGAAGTGATCGGCTACGACGTCGACGAAACGAAGATCGCGGCGTTGCGTGACGGCCGCGTTCCGTTCTTCGAGCCCGGATTGCCCGAGCTGCTGACCAAGCAGGTCGAGTCGGGGCGCCTCACGTTCACCACTGATATCGAAGCGGTCGCGGCGTTCGCCGACGTGCACTTCATCTGCGTGGGCACACCGCAAAAGCCCGGCAGCTTCGCGGCCGACCTGCGCTACGTGCACGCTGCAGTCGACTCGCTGGCGCCGCTGCTCGACCGCGAATGCCTGGTCGTCGGCAAATCCACCGTGCCGTCGGGCACCGCGGCTGAACTTGCGCAGCGGATCGCCCAACTCGCACCGGGCGGCGACCTCGTCGAACTCGCCTGGAATCCCGAGTTCCTGCGTGAAGGCTTCGCCGTCAAAGACACCTTGCGGCCCGAGCGACTCGTCATCGGCGTCACGTCCGAGCGAGCCGAAAAGGTGCTGCGCGAGGTCTACGCACCACTGACCGATCTCGAAATTCCGTTGATCGTCACGGATTTCGCCACCGCCGAGCTCGTCAAGGTGGCCGCGAACTCCTTCCTGGCAACGAAAATCTCGTTCATCAACGCGATGGCCGAGATTTGCGAGACGACGGGCGCTGACGTCGTCCAGCTTGCTTCTGCACTCGCGCTCGACGCGCGCATCGGCGGTCGTTTCTTGCATGCCGGCCTGGGATTCGGCGGTGGCTGCCTGCCGAAAGACATCCGCGCGTTCATGGCGCGGGCCGAAGAACTCGGAGCCGGCGACGCCGTCGCGTTCCTGCGCGAAGTCGACGCGATCAACTTGCGCCGGCGCGCGCGCATGGTCGACATCGCGCGCGAGCAATGCGGTGGCACGTTTGCCGGCCGCAAGGTCGGCGTGCTCGGCGCGGCGTTCAAGCCCAACAGCGACGACATCCGCGACTCCCCCGCCCTCGACGTCGCCGACGCCATCCGCCGCGAGGGCGCGACGGTGACCGTCTACGACCCCGAGGCGAACGCGAACGCCGCGCGACGCTTTCCCGACCTGACCTACGCCGAGTCGGCCGTCGAGGCCTGCACCGGCGCGAACGTCGTCTTGCATTTGACCGAGTGGACCGAGTTCCGCGAGATGGCGCCCGCCGCGTTGGCGGCCGTCGTCGCCAACCGGCACATCGTCGACGGCCGTAACGCCCTCGATCCGTCCCGCTGGCGCGACGCCGGCTGGAGCTACCGGGCGCTCGGCCGCCCGTAGACACCGCAACTGATCCGTATCGTGGTCGATGTGACCCACCAACGAACTGAGACCTTTCGCGACCCTGAAGTGATCGAGCGGGTGCTCGCCGACACGACGGTGTGGGCGGTCGTCGGTCTCGGCGGCGACCCGTCGCGGCCGGCGTACGGGGTGGCGAAGTTCCTGCAGGCACACGGAAAGCAGATCGTGCCCGTGCATCCGCGCGGTGGTGAGGTGCTCGGCGCGCCCGGCTTCCGCACGCTGGCCGAGATTCCGTTCGCCGTCGACGTCGTCGATATCTTTCGCCGCTCCGACCAAGCAGGTGCGTTCGCCGACGAAGCCGTCGCCGTCGGTGCTCGCGCGGTCTGGTTCCAGCTCGGCGTCGTCGACGCAGCGGCGGCGAGCCGGGCGGCCGCGGCCGGACTCGACGTGGTCATGGACACCTGCCCGAAGATCGAGTGGCCGGCGCACGGGCCGCACCACGCCCGCGGCTGACCGCCGTCCGGCCGTACAGATTTCAACGGCGCCTGCCGATGTTGGGGGCGTGAGGTGGCCCTGGGTAGCAGCGGCGCGAGCAGCGCGCAGCAGCGACGGCCGGCGCGGCCCTGCACGTCCGCCGCACCCCTTCGCCATGCGAGGCGGCGCCGACACCAGCCGATGGGCCGACCAGATCCGGGCCGCGCTGGCTGAACGCGCCGGCGGACCCCGCGGCACCGTCAGCTACGACGACGCGGTCGCACTTGTCTGCGAGGCAACCGGCTGGCCCGTCGGCCATGTCTGGGCGCAGACGGCGACTGGATGGCGTTCGTCGGGCGCTTGGTATGCGGCCACCGGGGGCTCCGGAGATGTCGCCGATTCGCTGGGTGCCCTTCGCGAGACGACGGCGATCACCGACCTGGGATCGGGTCGCGGCATCGTGGCCGCGGTACTCCACCTGGAATCGTGCCGCTTCCTGCCGGGACTCGAAGGCCTCGGCTCACCGTTTCGGCAAGCTCACGCCGCCGCGTTACGGCTGAGCGGAGTGGTCGGCGTGCCCGTGCACTCCCTCGTTGCCGGGCACCGCAAGGTCACGGCGGTTCTCGAGTTCGTCACTGCCGGCGAGGTCGAACCCGAGGGCGGGCTCGCAGAGTCGCTGCTCGAGGTCGCAAGTCGGTCACGTCGCCGGACGGCGCGAAAGCCGACGCCCGTCAAGCAACCGATGCCGGCACAACGCTCGAAGTCTCTCGATGTCGAAATACCCGACAACCTTGCGGGTTAGCATCGCCCGGCTAGCGTTCAGCGGTCAATTTCTCTTGTAGCGCGGCATCTTTCTCACCGACGAGCTCGGCGAGGCTCGCCTGGTGCTCGGCGCAGCGCGCGCGAAGGGTGTCGTCGGCAACAGCGAGAATGCGGACGGCGAGAAGCCCCGCGTTGCGCGCCGCCCCGACACCCACCGTGGCGACCGGCACACCCGCGGGCATCTGCACGATCGACAGCAACGAGTCGAGGCCGTCGAGGTATTTGAGCGGAACCGGCACCCCGATCACCGGCAGTGGCGTCATCGACGCAACCATGCCCGGCAGATGGGCTGCTCCCCCTGCGCCGGCGATGATCACCCGTAACCCGCGGGAGGCCGCCGACTCGGCGTAGTCGAGCATGCCGCGCGGCGTGCGGTGGGCCGACACCACGTGCACTTCGTGGGCGATGCCGAACTCGGCGAGCGCCTGCGCGGCGGGGGCCATCGTGGTCCAGTCGCTGTCGCTGCCCATGATGACGCCGACCAGCGGCTGGTCTGTGCTGCCCGACTGTTGGCTCATGCAGGCTCTCCTCGCAGCAGGTCGGTGGCACGGCGGGCCCTCGCCCGCAGGTCGGCGACCTCGTCACCGCTGATCGTGACATGGCCGATCTTGCGACCGGCACGCACCGCCTTGCCATAAAGGTGAAGCCGAACGTCGGCGTCGGCGAGCGCAGCCGGAATGCGCGCCGCGAGATCAGCTGCTTGCGGACCACCGCCACCGAGCAGGTTGGCCATCACGGTGTACGGCGCGCGGGCGCGGGCGTCGCCGAGCGGCCAGTCGAGCACCGCGCGCAGGTGCTGCTCGAACTGCGAGGTGACCGACCCCTCGATCGTCCAGTGGCCGCTGTTGTGCGGGCGCATCGCCAGTTCGTTGATAAGCACGCCGTCGGGCGTCTCGAACAGCTCGACCGCCAGCAGCCCGACGACGTCGAGCTCTTCGGCGATCCGCTGCGCAAGCTCCGTCGCTTCGCGAGCCCGCTGCGGCGCCAGATCAGGCGCAGGCGCCAACACCTCGACACAGATGCCGTCGTCCTGCAGGGTTTGGACGACGGGCCAGGCGACCGAGCGGCCCGACGCCGAGCGCGCCACAAGAGCGGCGAGCTCACGGTCAAAAGCGACGTGTTGCTCAACGTAGAGGCGAACGCCGCCGCGATCGAGCAATGCTGCCGCGTCGGACGGTGCGCGCAAGACCCACACGCCCTTGCCGTCGTAACCGCCCGATGCCGCCTTCGCGACCACCGGCCAGCCGTAGGTCTCGGCGAACCGCGCCACCTCGGCGACGGATTCGACCGGGCGCCAGGCCGGAATCGGCAAACCGAGGGTGCCGAGCCGCTCGCGCATGCGGAGCTTGTCCTGCACGTACGGCAGCGCCTGCGGCCCGGGAAAAACTCGAACGCCTGCCGCGACCAGCTTCTCGACGTGTTCGAGCGGGACATGCTCGTGATCGAACGTGACGACGTCGCAACCTGCTGCAAACGCGATGAGGTCGTCGAGGTTGCGGTAATCGCCGACCACCACGTCGGGCGTGACGAGAGCGGCCGAATCGCTGGCAGTCTCAGCGAGCAACCGAAAGCCGATGCCGAGGGCGATCGCCGCCGGCTGGGTCATGCGGGCCAGTTGACCGGCGCCGACCATGCCGACGATTGGCGCTCCCGACGGCGGATTCGGCACGACGCGAAGCCTAGCGATTCTCGACGGATGCCTCGTCGTTGGCGTCGTTGGTGCTTACCGAGACTCGTTAGTGCCGCAGCGGGCTAGCTCGGCGGCAGGCCGAGCTCGCGGGCGATCAACATGCGCTGCACCTCGCTGGTGCCCTCGCCGATCTCGAGAATCTTCGAGTCGCGCCAGAACCGGGCGACCGGCGATTCGTTCATGAACCCGTAACCGCCGTGGATCTGGGTGGCCTCGCGCGCGTTCGTGACTGCGATCTCGGAGGCATACAGCTTCGCCATAGCGGCGTACTTCTTGAACGGCTTGCCGGCCCGCATGCGCGCCGCGGCGTCGTAGTACGCGAGCCGTGCGGTGTGCGTGCGCACAGCCATGTCGGCAATCTTGAACTGGACCGCCTGGAAGGCCCCGATCGACGAACCGAATGCGGTGCGGTCGTGGGCGTACTTCAACGATTCGTCGACGCACCCCTGCGCCAACCCGACGGCGAGGGCCGCGATCGCGATGCGGCCCTCGTCGAGAATCGACAAGAAGTTCGCGTAGCCGCGGCCGCGTTCGCCCAGCAGGTTTTCTTCAGGTACTTGGACGCCGGAAAGCGACACCTCGCGGGTGTCGGAGGCATGCCAACCGACCTTCGAATACGGCGCCGCGACGGCGAGCCCGTCGCTCGGCACCGGCACCAGGATCGACGAAATGTCTTTGCGGCCGTTGGTCTCGCCGGTGACCGCGGTCACCGTGATCAGGTTCGTGATGTCGGTGCCGGCGTTGGTGATGAAGGCTTTCGTGCCATCGATGAGCCAACTGCCGTCGTCGAGCACTGCCCTGGTGCGGGTGGCTCCGGCGTCGGTGCCGCCGCCAGGTTCGGTGAGCCCGAACGCAGCGAGGTTGTCGCCGCCGGTGAGTTTGGGCAGCCACTCCTTACGTTGATCTTCGGTGCCGAAGCGAAAGACCGGCATCGCACCGAGCGATACGCCTGCCTCGAGGGTGATCGCCACCGACGAGTCGACCCGCGCGAGCTCTTCGATCGCGAGGCACAGGGCGAAGTAGTCGCCGCCCATGCCGCCGTACTCTTCGGGGAACGGCAGCCCGAACAGGCCCATCTGGCCCATGGACGCCACGATGTCGTAAGGGAATTTGCCGGCCTCGTCGAGCGCTGCGGCCTTCGGTGCGACGACCTCGCGAGCGAATTCTTCGACACTGGAACGCAAGGCCGCGTGTTCGTCGTCCAAGAAATAGTCAAAGGACGGTATGCGTGCGGTGGTGGAGCGGCTCGATGAACTGCCAGGTGCGGTTGTCACGGTCACCTCTTTCTGGGAGGCCGGCGCGGACGTACGCCGCGAGTGCACGGGGGTGGGTGCTCTCATTCAAATCTTCGCACTGGCGACCGATACTGTTAGTGAATCCCCCGGTTTGTGATCGGGTAGACCGTAGGCGGCGTGATTGGCCGCGAGGTCGACCGCAGCCCCGACTCGTTGCATCTTGTTAGGTGGTGCCGTGAAGGCCGTCGCGTCGCTCTACGGGCGCTTCGCGCATCTGCGCGATGAGGTGGCCAAGTTCGGCCTCGTCGGCTTGATCAGCTTCGTCATCGACTTCGGCTTGTTCAACGCGCTCTCGATGCCCGCGGGGCCGCTTGCGCACAAGGTGTTGACCTCGAAAGCGATCGCCACCTCGGTTGCGGCCACCTTCGCCTACTTCGCGAACCGGCACTGGACCTGGAAGCACCGCACCCGCTCGGGCCTGGGCCGCGAATACGTGCTCTTCTTCGTGTTGAACGGCGTAGGCCTCGGGATCATGGAGGCCTGCCTGCTGATCTCGCGCTATGGCATGGGCTTCGACTCGGCGCTGTCGAACAACATCTCCGCCTACGGCTTCGGCCTGGTGCTCGGCACGATCTTCCGGTTCTGGGCCTACCGGCGCTGGGTGTTCATGGACGCCGAGCGGCTGCACGATCCCGACAAGGCCACCGCCGTCGTCGGCTGAGTCGCCCGCCGCGCCAGACCACTAAACGGAAACTTCCAGCCCCTGACGCACAAAAGTTTCCGGGTAGTGGGGGTCCTGCCAGGTTCCTTAGGTGTCGGCCGACGTCAAGAAGATCGAAAACACCGGTGGCCGTTGCTGGGTCAGTTCGAGCCGTCCGCCGTCCGCCTCGACGAGATCGCGGGCCAGCGACAAGCCGAGACCGGTGCTCTCGGACCCACTGAAGGATCGCTCGAAGATGTGCGGGGCAACGACGTCGGGCACGCCGGGTCCCTCGTCACTGACGTCGACGACCACGTGCGCGCCCGAATGCCGGCCGGCGAGTCGCACGCTGCCGGAGCCATGGTTGACGGCGTTGTCGATCAGGGTCGCTACCACCTGGGCAAGCACGCCGGGAGTCGCGCTGGCCTTGAGCCCGCGACGTCCGTCGACGAAGAGATCGCGTCCGAGTCGACTGAACGCGGGCAGCCACTCGACGTGCTGCTGGTCGAGGATCTCGTCGATGTCGACGATCTCTGGTGTCGTGGGTCGTGACGACCTCGCGTGCGCCGCCAACAGCGAGTCGACCACCCACACCAGCCGTTCGGTAGCGGCGAGCGCGGCAACGGCTTCCTGCCGCACGCTCGGCTCGACCGCTGTCGCGATGATCTCTTCGAGCCGGATCGACAGCGCGGTCAACGGCGTGCGCAACTGGTGAGACGCGTCCGCTGCGAGGGCGCGCTCAGCGCGCAGCAGGTCGGCGATGCGCTCCGCACTGCGGTCGAGCACCTGGCCGACCTTGTCGAGTTCGGGGATGCCCGACCGGCGGCTACGCGGTCGCGGGTCGCCGGAACCGAGCCGCTCCGCCGATTCGGCCAGCGCCTCCAGCGGCGCACCGAACCGCCTCGCCTGAACGCGCGCCAGCGCTACCGCGGCGGCGAGCGCGACCACGGCCAACCCGGCGACGACGACCCAGACCGTAGCGATCTGGCCCGTCGTGTCGGCGTCCGAGGCGTACACCTTGACGACCTCGTGGCCGTTGCCGACCGCCGTCCCTTTGATGACGTCGCCCGTCAACGCCTTGCCCGAGGTCACTTTCTGCGCGTCCGTGGTGACGACCACGTACCTGTCGGACGCCGTCAACCGCGCGACGCCCGCCGCGGTGATGGCCTGATGGTTCAACGAAAGCTGATCGAGGCCGGTTGCGATTTGGGCGGCTTCGCGGTTCATGCGGTTGTGGGCCTCGTCGCGGATCAGCCGGCCGGCGACGATCCCCAGCGGCACGCCGAGCAAGACGACTGCGACCATCGCCACCAAGAGCGTCGAGATCAGCAGCCTTTTGCGCACGCGAAATCAGGCTTGCTCGAAGCGGAACCCCACGCCGCGAACCGTGGTGATGAACTTCGCGGACGACGCATCGTGACCAGCACCGCCGAGCTTGCGGCGTAGCCACGACACGTGCATGTCGAGCGTCTTGGTCGAGCCCCACCACGTCTCGCCCCAGACCTCGCGCATGAGCTGGTCGCGCGTGACGACCTTGCCGGCATTGCTCACCAGCATGTGGAGCAGGTCGAACTCCTTGGTAGTAAGGCTCAATTCTTCGTCACCGCACCAGACCCGCCGAGATTCAGCATCGAGTCGGACGCCGTTGACCTGCGCGGCTTGCGACTCGCCGCGCCGAAGCAGTGCGCGCACGCGGGCCATGAATTCGGCGAGCCGGAACGGCTTCGTGACGTAATCGTCGGCTCCGGCGTCGAGCCCCACCACGGTGTCGACTTCATCGGCTCGTGCGGTGAGCACGAGAACCGGCAATCGTCGTCCTTCTGAACGCAGCCGCCTGCACACCTCGAGTCCGTCCATGCCCGGCAGGCCGAGGTCGAGCACGAGCAGGTCGACACCGCCACTGAGCACCCGGTCGAGCGTGGCGGGACCCTCGCCGCTGACGGCAACCTCGTATCCCTCACGCCGCAGCGCACGCGCGAGCGGTTCGGAGATCGAGGCGTCGTCCTCCGCGAGCAGGACAGCAGTCATGCCCCGATGCTAATCCTTGACTTGATTTTGGCCAGATCCGCACGCAGACACTGACCATTCGGTCTAACGGCTAGACGGGCGTGATGCCGTGCCTTCTTCGCGAGAACGTGCGGTCTTTGGTTCTGGCGACCGCAAGGCGCGCGATCAGTTGGGCACGGAGATCTTCGGGCTCGACGATGTCGTCGACCACGAGTTCTGACGCCAAGCGCAC
>JBOGEK010000057.1:0-4196 GCA_050743645.1 Acidothermaceae bacterium | reverse complement strand
CCACAGCAACGGCCGCCCGCCTACCGGCACCATCGGCTTGGGCCGGGTGGTCGTCTCTTCAGCGAGCCGGCTGCCTTGGCCACCGGCCAGAATTACGGCCTGCATGTGCAGTCCCTCACATTCATGGCCCAGCGCCTAGGCGCTGATCGCTTCGGCGGTCACAGACATCGACCAGGCGATCGCGTTCAGATACGCCGGTGCCAGGTCAGAAAGCTCGATGGACGACGCGGCAAGTGCCTCCAGGTCGGCCACCTCGTAGGCGGCCACCGTCTCGATCAATCCGCCTAGCGGGCCTTCGCGGTCGACCAGCGCGCGCGCAATCCCCGCGTCCAGCGGCAGCCGCTCGACGACTTCACGCATTGGCATGTTGAGCAAGAAATCCAGGCTGGAAAGCAAGCCAGCAAAGAACGCCGTGTCGGCGCGCACTGACGGCTCGTAGATGCTGAGCAGCTCACACATGCGTGCCCGGGTCATCGCCGCGGTCAGCTGCTCTTCGACGACGTCGCTCGCGTCGGCAACGACCATCAACAAAACCCACGCACGCAACTGCTTGTGCCCGAGCATGACGAGCGCCTCACGCACCGACGAGATGGGCCGCATCAATCCGGCCGCAGCGGAGTTCACTGCTCGGAGCAGGCGGTAGCTCAAGCCGAGGTCGATCCGCACGATCTCGACGAGGTCGTCGAACGTCACGTCGGGCTTCGAGAGCCGGTTGAGCAATTCCATACACGCGACGGTGGTCGGCGCCAGCCCAGGGCTCGACACGACTGCCGGGCGGCCGAGCAGATACCCCTGGAAATACTGGAAACCTAGGTCGACACAGTGCCGCATCGTGTCGTGCTCTTCGACCCGTTCGGCGATCAGGTGCACGTTGTAGGGCCGGCATTGCTCGACACACGCAGCGAGTTGTTCGTCGGTCTGCGCGAGCACGTCGACCTTCACGTACGTCGCAAAAGGCAGCAGTTTGCTGGTTCGCTCTTCGTCGTCCGCGATGAAGTCGTCGATGGCAAGGAGGTAGCCGGCCGCGGTCAATCGTTCGAGCCCAGCCAGCAGGTCGTCGTCCACACTGATCGTTTCGAGTATTTCGAGCACGACGTCGGACGGCGAGAACGGCAGCGGGAGCGTTCCGACGAGGAACGGTCGCGTGAGGTTGACGAAGGCGCAGCGGTTGCCGACGAGCCGGTCGAGTCCGAGTTCTGCGAAGGTGTTGACGATTACCCGGCCGGTGGCGCGATCGCCCGCCGAGTTGGCGAAAGCCGCGTCAGGACCGTGGCGAAACAGCAACTCGTAGCCGAGCACCGACAGCGATCTGTCGAAGATCGGCTGTCGCCCAACATAGACCTCCCGCACAAGTAACCCTTCGTGCGGAACGGCCCTGACCTGAGGGGTTCTAGACGCGCATGTACATCTGGAGGGTCACGAACGAGGCGAGCGCCGAGACCGCGACGGAGATGCCCACGAGCCAGGGAATCGTGCCCAGCACGTCGGCCCAGGCGACCATGCGGCCGCCTACCACTGGCAGCAGCTCACGCAGTTGACCGTCGATGATGAACGTCTTCACCAGCGAGATGCCACCCAGGCCGAGAATGGCACCGATGAGGCCGGCGAGCACGCCTTCGAGCAGGAACGGAAGTTGAATGTAGAGGTTCGAGGCGCCGACGAGCCGCATGATGCCGGTTTCTCGACGTCGACTCGTCGCCGCCACCTGCACGGCGACTCCGATCAAAACCCCGGCCGCGACAATTGAAACCCCACAGGCGATCAACGCGGCAACGCGCATGCTGTTCATCATCTTGAACAGCTTGTTCACGAAGGTGTTGGCGTTCTGCACCTGATCGACGCCAGGCAGGCTGGCGACCGCGCTGTTCACCGCGTCGAAGCGTTTCGGGTCGCTGAGCTTCACCACGAACGACTCGGGCAGCACGGTCGGGTCGGTGTTCTTGACCAGATCGGGGGCGTCCTTGAACTCCTGCTGGAAGATCTGCCAGGCCTGATCCTGGTCGATGAACTGCACGCTCTTGACGAGCGGACGCAAGTTCTCGAGTGCCGCCTCGACGTTTTGGATCTGCGCGTCGTTGGCCTTGGTGGGGCAGTTCGGGTGCGGGCTGGCGTCCGGGCACAGGTAGACCGACACCTGCAGCTTGCCGAAGTAGGCGGCTTTGGTGATGCCGACCTGCGAGCGCATCAACAGTCCGGTGCCCAGGAACATCATCGAGAACGCGGCAATGATGACCACCGCGAACATCATGAGGAGGTTCCGGCGCAGGCCAATAGCCAGCTCGGAGAAGACGAATCTAAGCCGCATGAGGTCCTTATCCGTGAAGTGCGATCAGTTGCGTCAGCTGGAGTATCCGTAGACACCGCGCGACTGGTCGCGCACGACCTTGCCGCCTTCGAGTTCGATCACCCGGCGCCGCATCGAGTCGACGATCTGGGCGTCGTGGGTGGCCATGACCACGGTCGTGCCGGTGCGATTGATACGGTCGAGCAGCCGCATGATGCCGACGCTCGTGGTGGGATCGAGGTTGCCGGTCGGCTCGTCGGCCAGCAGCATGATCGGCCGGTTCACGAACGCGCGAGCGATGGCCACCCGTTGCTGCTCGCCACCTGACAGCTCGCTCGGCAGCCGACCGGACTTGTCGGACAGCCCGACGAGATCGAGCACCTCGGGCACCACCTTGGCGATCTGGTGCTTCGGCCGCCCGATCACCTCGAGCGCGAACGCAACGTTTTGCCCGACGGTCTTGTTCGGCAGCAGCCGGAAATCCTGGAAAACCGTGCCGAGCTGACGGCGTAGCCCTGGCACCTTCCACGCCGACAGCCGGGAAAGATCTTTGCCCGCGACGTGCACCTGACCGTTGGTCGGCCGCTCTTCACGCAGCACCAGCCGCAGGAACGTCGACTTGCCCGATCCTGAAGCGCCGACGAGGAAGACGAACTCGCCCTTCTCGACCTCGAGGCTCACGTCATTGAGCGCGGGCCGCGCCTGCTGGGCGTACATCTTCGTCACGTTGTCGAAGCGAATCACTGTGGCATCACGCCGGTCAGTCTAAACAGCCGAATGCCGGACGACGCGCAGCCGCGAGCGGCTGCGGCGCGTCCACGGCCGGCACGTGGCGCCTGCCGCGCGGGCGATAGGCGGGGAAATGGCCTGCGGCAGAGATCGAACTTCGCCCGAAGCGTAACGTTTCGTCCCAACCTGCCGACCTCATCAAGGAGGCCTGACCAGATAGGTCGCACGCGGGCCGATCTCGGGTAACAATGAAAGAAGCGGCGCCCGCGTCGGGCCCCGGGAAGGGAGGCGGACGCATGTCGTGCGAACACCTCGTGTGTGCCGCCTGTGGCGGGCCCGTCGAACAAGCCCGCTGCCCCGTGTGCCGAGCCGCGCGAGCCCAGGTGCACCACCACGGATTTGCCTCGCTGCCCCCGGCCGTCGTCGTCGCCATCATCGGCCTGATCGCGCTCGCTCTAGCGCTCGTCGCCGCCGGCCACTGACCCCGTAAACACCTGAACCCGTCCGACGGCACCCGTGTAAGGGTGTCGAAGGACGGGTTCAGCTGTTTGCGTGCCTCTCGGCTTACAGCTCAACGACTCCGCTGCGGCGACGGCGGCTCGCGGCGACCAACATCGCGCCCATCCCGAGCAGGCCGAAGCCGACCAGGACCGTCGGCAACACCGGCATACCGGTGAACGGCAGCGTCGAGGTTGGCGTCTTCGGTGCGGTCACGGGCGGCGGGTTCTGGAACGTCACACCCAACACCTTCGCGCACACGACGGCTGCCGGGTCGGTGATCGTGACCGGCGCCCAGGTGGCGCCGCCGTCGACGCTCTCGTCGGCCGTGATCGTGACCGCCTCGCCCGAGGTCAGCACACCGGTGTAGGCGTAGTTCGCGCCAGGCGCCACCGCTCCGCTGGTCGCGACGGCCTTGCCCTGCTCAGCCACCCGGAACATGGCCGACTCGTTGCTGCTCGGACCGTTCGTGATGGTGATCACGTACGAGCCAGTCTTGCCGAGCACGGTCGGGCAGGCCGACACGATAGTGCCGCTCGTCGTCAGCACCGGGGTAACGGTCGTCGTCAGCACCGGGGTAACGGTCGGCGTCGGCGTCGGCGTTGGGGTCGGCGTCGGCGTTGGGGTCGGCGTCGGCGTTGGGGTCGGCGTCGGGGTCGGGCTCGGGGTGGGCGCCGTGCAGTCG
>JBOGEK010000056.1:0-7642 GCA_050743645.1 Acidothermaceae bacterium | reverse complement strand
GGCCAAGGTGCGAATACTCGCGCCCGCGTCGTACTTCTTCCGCAGTTCGGCAGCAAGCCGGTCGCGCTCGCCCCCGGTGACGCGGCTGCCCTTCTTGAGAGTCTCGGCCACGGTGTCTCCCCTTCTTGCTCGACTTGTGCGGGAGTCGTCCCTATGACCCCATGATCACCCAAGACCGGCGGATCGGCCACCGAATCGAGGGGTCGGATCAGGCGAGGTGAGTAGATCATCCCCCGGACGCTACGACTCGCCATGCTCGCGCCGTCGCCTGCTGGCCAAGGCGTCTGCAGGACGCGGTCAAGCGCAGGTTAAGACCGCGCCGCGCCGACCGGGCCAACTGCGAACTGGGCCAGTCCTGAGCCAACTGGCGAAACTAGGCCAGTGCGACAAGGTCCGTGAGCTCGTCGCTCCAGATGTCTTCGACGCCGTCGGGCAACAGCAGCACTCGTTGCGGGGCCAGTGCCTCGACCGCGCCTTCATCGTGTGTGACGAGAACGATCGCTCCGCGATAACCGCGCAGCGCCGCAAGCACTTCTTCGCGGCTGGCGGGGTCGAGGTTGTTCGTCGGTTCGTCGAGTAACAACACGTTGGCACTCGAAACCACCAGCCGGGCGAGGGCCAGCCGTGTCTTTTCACCACCCGACAAAGTTTTGGTCGGCTGCTCGACCGTTTCACCCGAGAACAAGAAGCTACCGAGAACGCGGCGCAGTTCGACGTCCGCCAAATCTGGTGAAGACGTGCGCATCGTCTCAAGCACCGTGGCTTCGGGGTCGAGGGTTTCGTGTTCCTGTGCGTAGTAGCCGAGTTTCAGGCCGTGGCCAGGCTGCACTTCGCCGGTATCGGGTTTTTCGACTCCTGCAAGGGTTTTTAATAGCGTCGTCTTGCCTGCACCATTGAGGCCGAGCACGACGACGCGGCTGCCCTTGTCGATCGCGAGGTCGACGTCGGTGAAAACTTCGAGCGACCCGTACGACTTCGAAAGGCCCGAGGCCGTAAGAGGCACCTTGCCGCAGGCCGCCGGTTCGGGGAAACGCAGCTTCGCCACCCGATCGTGCTTTCGCACTTCTTCGAGGCCCGACAGTAGCTTCTGGGCGCGCTTTTCCATGTTCTGCGCGGCCGTGGCTTTCGTAGCCTTGTAACGCATCCGGTCGGCCTGCGCCTGCAACGTGGTGGCCTTGCGTTCGGCGTTCGCGCGCTCGCGCTTGCGGCGGCGCTCATCGGCTTCGCGTTGCTCAAGGTAGGTTTTCCAGCCCACGTTGTAGATGTCCATCACAGCGCGAGTCGCATCGAGATGCAGCACGCGGTTGACCGTGGCTTCGAGCAGGCCGACATCGTGGCTGATGAGTACCAGGCCGCCTTTGTGCGACCGCAGGAATTCCCTTAGCCAGACGATGGAATCGGCGTCGAGGTGGTTGGTGGGCTCGTCGAGCAGCAGCGTCTCGGCGCCGGAGAACAAGATGCGGGCAAGCTCGACGCGTCGTCGCTGGCCTCCTGACAACGTGCCCAACGGTTGACCCATAACTCGATCGGGCAGGCCGAGGCTGGCCGCGATCGACGCTGCCTCCGACTCCGCGGCGTAACCCCCCAACACATGGAAGTGATCCTCGATCCGGCCGTATCGACGGACGGCAGCATCGCGAACCCCGTCGTCCTCGCTGGCCATCTTCGACTCTGCGTCGCGCATGTCTCGGACGACGACGTCGAGCCCGCGCGCCGACAGGATGCGGTCGCGCGCCAGGACTTCGAGGTCACCGGTTCGCGGGTCTTGCGGAAGGTAACCGATCTCGCCGGTGGTCGTGACCGTGCCGTGCGCCGGAAGTCCTTGGCCCGCGAGGACTTTCGTGAGCGTCGTCTTGCCCGCCCCGTTGCGGCCGACGAGACCGATCCGATCGCCGGACCCGATCCGAAACGACACCTTTTCGAGCAATACCCGTGAACCGACGTGTATCTCGACGTCGGTAGCGGTGATCACGGCGCGGAGCCTTTCTTCGAAAGCACGGGTCGGGTTGACCACGTTAAGACGGTTGGCGGTCACGTCATGCGGTGTGCGCGCCCCATGAAGCGTGGCCACGCCGACTTAACGTGGTCAACCGAAAAGCCGGCGAGCAGGTGCAAAACGGTTGGTGAAGTGGACGGTTAGACGTTGAAGCCGATGGCGCGCAGTTGCTCGCGGCCGTCGTCGGTGATTTTGTCGGGGCCCCACGGTGGCATCCACACCCAGTTGATGCGGAAGTCCTTGACCAGACCGTCGAGCGCGCTGCGGGTCTGGTCTTCGATCACGTCTTGAAGCGGGCAGGCTGCCGACGTCAACGTCATGTCGATGACAGCGGTGTTGTCGTCGTCGAGCACCAGGTCGTAAATGAGCCCGAGGTCGACCACGTTGATACCGAGCTCAGGGTCGACGACGTCGTATAGCGCTTCTTTGACGTCTTCGATGGTCGCGGTCATTCTGAGCTACCTTCCGGGATGGTGGCGTCGTCGATCGAGGCCGGGGCTCCTAATGCTTGCGCTGTCGCGTCTTTCCACGCCATCCACGACAATAACGCGCACTTCACGCGCGCCGGGTATTTCGAGACACCGGCGAACGCCACCGCGTCTTCGAGCACGTCCTCGTCGGGTTCACCGGCGCCCTTGCTCTGCATCAGCGCGACGAATTCCTGGTGCGCAGCAAGGCCGACACCCACCTCGTGCCCGATCACCAGATCGGTGAGCACCGACGCACTCGCCTGCGAGATCGAGCAGCCCGCGCTGTCGTAGCTGACGTCGGTGACCACGTTGCCCTCGAGCTTGACGCGCAGCGTAATCTCATCGCCACACGTCGGATTGACGTGATGCACCTCGGCATCGAACGGTGCCCGAAGCCCTTTGTGATGTGGGTTTCGGTAGTGATCGAGGATGATCTCCTGATACAACGATTCGAGTTGCATCAGCCGAAGAACCTTTTCGCTTCGTCGAGCGCGTCGACCAACGCGTCGATTTCTGACGGCGTTGTGTAGAGGTAGAACGACGCGCGCGTGGAGGCACTAACACCGAACCGTTGGTGGATCGGCCGCCCGCAGTGATGTCCGGCTCGCACCGCGACCCCTCGACCGTCGAGCACCTGCGCCACATCGTGCGGATGCACATCACCGAGCATGAACGAGATCGCTCCCCCACGATCGACGGGCTCGGAGGGTCCGAGAATGCGCAGGCCGTCTACGGCGACGAGCCGCTCGAGTGCATACGCAGTGATCGCTTGCTCGTGGGCCGCGATCGCCGGCATGCCGATCGCCGACAGGTAATCGACGGCGGCACCGAGCGCCACTGCTTGGGCGATCGGTGGCGTACCCGCTTCGTACTTGTGGGGTAAGCCGGCGTACGTCGATTTCGCCATCGTGACGACCTCGATCATTTCGCCGCCGCCCAGAAATGGCGGCAACTCGTCGAGCAGCTCACGTCGTCCCCACAGCACGCCAATACCAGTAGGCCCGCACATCTTGTGGCCGGTAAAAGCGTAAAAATCAACACCAAGGGCGCGGACGTCGACCGGCAGCTGCGGCACCGACTGTGACCCATCGACAGCGACGAGCGCGTCGAACTCGTGTGCCCGCGCCGCGATCTGCGCGACCGGATTCACCGTGCCCAAGACATTCGACACGTGCACGAGCGAGACAACCTTGGTGCGTGAGTTGATGAGCTCGTCAATGTTCGCCAAGTCAAGGCGACCGTCGTCGGTGACCCCGAACCAACGAAGGGTTGCACCGGTGCGCTCGCACAATAACTGCCACGGCACGATATTTGAGTGGTGCTCCATCTCGGTGATGACGACCTCATCGCCTGGCTTCAAGCCGCGCGGTCCCCACGCGAGCACGTTGGCTACCAGATTCAGCGCTTCGGAGGAGTTCTTGGTGAACACGATCTCGTCGGTGCTGCCCGCGCCGATGAACGCGGCCACCTTGCTGCGCGCATCCTCGTAGGCCTCGGTCGCTTCTTCGCCGAGTGCGTGCGTCGCCCGGTGGATGTTGGCGTTGTGCTGTTCGTAAAAAGTCGTGAGGACGTCGAGGACGTGCCGAGGCTTCTGCGAAGTGTTAGCGCTGTCAAGGTAGACCAACGGCACGCCACCACGAACCGTGCGCTCCAGGATCGGAAAATCCTTACGCACGGCCTCCACGTCGAATGCCCCGACGCCGTCGCGCAGCTCGGCTTGGCTCATGTGGCCGCCTTCGCGGTGTAACGCTCGTAGCCCTCGTCTTCGAGCCGGTCGGCCAGCTCAGGGCCGCCCTCTTCGACAATGCGACCATCGACGAACACGTGCACGAAGTCGGGGGCAATGTAACGCAAGATCCGGGTGTAGTGGGTGATCAGCAGCACGCCACGCTCGGCTTGCTCACGGAATCGGTTGACGCCCTCCGACACGATGCGCAACGCGTCGACGTCGAGACCTGAGTCGGTCTCGTCGAGCACGGCGAACTTCGGGTTCAGCAGCTCGAGCTGCAAGATCTCGTGGCGCTTCTTCTCGCCGCCGGAGAATCCCTCGTTCAGGTTGCGCTCGGCAAACGCGGCGTCGATTTGCAACTGCGACATCGCCGTGTTGACTTCTTTGACCCAGGTGCGCACCTTGGGCGCCTCGCCGCGCACTGCGGTTGCTGCTGTGCGCAAGAAGTTCGACACCGAGACACCGGGAACCTCGACGGGATATTGCATCGCGAGGAACAGCCCCGCCCGAGCCCGCTCATCGACCTTCATCGACAAAACGTCGAGGCCATCGAGTGTTACGGTGCCGGACGTCACGGTGTATTTCGGGTGGCCCGCGATCGAGTACGCGAGCGTCGATTTGCCGGATCCGTTCGGCCCCATGATGGCGTGCGTCTCGCCCGCCTTGACCGTGAGGTCGACACCACGCAAGATCTCGCGCGCTTCTTGGCCTTCTGCAGCATTGACTGACACGTGCAGATCGCGGATTTCTAGCGCGCTCATCAGGCGTTCGACTCCATCTTCGTCAGTGAATTCGTAACGGGCGTGGTGTTCACGTAAACACCGTCGCCCTCGATAGTGATGTCAAAAACAGCAACCGGCTTCCGGGCCGGCAAACACAGTGCAGCACCAGTTCGGACGTCGAACTTCGACCCGTGCAGCCAGCATTCGACGGTGTTGCCTTCGACGTCGCCGTCGGACAACGAGACCTCGTCGTGCGAACAGATGTCATCGATCGCGAACAACCCATCGGCAGTGACCACGATGGCCACCGGATCACCGTCAACGTCGACGCGCCGCACGCCACCAGCAGCGGGCAGGTCAGCGACAGAACAGACACGCACCGGACCTGTCATGCGCTGACCACGCTCATCGCGCTTTCGAGTTCGCGGTCGACCGTCGCAAGGAGCCGCTCGACCAGCTCGGGCACGGCGATGCGCTCGATGACGTCGGCGAAGAATCCGCGCACGATCAGGCGTCGTGCCTGATCAGCCGGAATTCCACGTGCCTGGAGGTAAAACACCTGCTCGTCGTCGAACCGCCCGGTGGCGCTGGCGTGGCCCGCACCGACTACTTCACCGGTCAGGATTTCGAGGTTCGGTACTGAATCGGCCCGCGCGCCGCCGGTGAGCAACAGGTTGCGGTTGACTTCGTAGGTGTCGGTGTTGATGGCCTCGGCACGAATGATGACGTCTCCGGTCCAGACCGAACGCGCGTTCTCGCCTTGCAAGGCGCCGCGGTAGTTGACCCGACTCTTGCAGTTGGGCACTGAGTGGTCGACGAGCAGCCGGGCATCGATGTGCTGACCGGCATCGGCAAAGAACAACCCCAGCATCTCGGCTTCGCCGCCGGGGCCGCCGAACTTCACCAGCGGGGTCACGCGAGTGGCGTTGCCGCCGAAGCTCACGTTGATGTGGCGCAGCTTCGCGTCACGCCCGACCAACGCAGTGTGCGCGCTGACGTGCACGGCATCGTCGTCCCAGTCTTGAACCGTGACAACGGTGACCGCGGCGCCGTCTCCGACATTGATCTCGACGCCTGCAGCAAAGGTGGCGCTGCCGACATGGTCGAGCACGACCGTGCCCGTGGCGAAGGGTTTGACGTCGATGACGATGTGGCCGTAGGCAATGCCGCCGGTGCCTTTCGCGCCGATGGTCACGGCCTCGGAGACCTCGCCGTCGATCGTCACGACGAGCGCGTTCGGCGACTTCTGTCGAGCAATCGCCGACACTCGATCGAACGGCGTATGCACCGCACCCACGCGCGGATCGGTCATCGGCACGATCTCGATCGGCGCCCCGGCGGGCCAAGAGAACGCGACCTCGCCGTCGGCATCAGGACCCGCGAACAAGGCGCGGAGCCGTGGCAGCGCGGCGAACCGCCAGATTTCTTGCCGGCTGTTGGGTTCGGGAAATGCCTGCGGGTCTAGAGAAAACGTGCGATCGAGATGCCGGCCACCGACCTTGCCGTGGCCGGGCAACTCAGGATCGCCGGTTTCGGCCCGTGCGCGATCGAACTCGCCGAGGTCTGCGCGATTGGTTGTGAGCTCGGTCATGGGTCAGCCCACGGCCCCTTCCATCTGCAACTCGATCAGCCGGTTCAACTCGAGCGCGTATTCCATCGGAAGTTCGCGAGCGATCGGCTCGACGAAACCGCGCACGATCATCGCCATCGCTTCGTCTTCGGTCAGGCCACGGCTCATCAGGTAGAAGAGCTGCTCGGCGCTCACCTTCGACACCGTGGCTTCGTGACCCATCGAGACGTCGTCTTCGCGCACGTCTACGTAGGGATAGGTGTCGGAGCGGCTGATCGGATCAACCAGCAGCGCGTCGCATTTCACGGTCGATTTCGAGCCGTGTGCGCCCTCCATGATTTGCACCAGCCCGCGGTAGCTCGACCGCCCACCGCCGCGCGCCACCGACTTCGAAATGATGGTGGACGACGTGTTGGGTGCGGCGTGCACCATCTTCGACCCGGCGTCTTGGTGCTGGCCTTCACCGGCGAACGCGACCGACAGCGTCTCGCCCTTTGCGTGCTCACCTACCAGCCACACCGCGGGGTACTTCATCGTGACCTTCGAGCCGATGTTGCCGTCGATCCACTCCATCGTCGCGCCCTCATGCGCGATGGCCCGCTTGGTGACGAGGTTGTACACGTTGTTCGACCAGTTCTGGATGGTCGTGTAACGGCACCGCGCGTTCTTCTTCACAACGATTTCGACGACCGCGCTGTGCAGCGAGTCGGACGAGTAGACCGGCGCGGTACAACCTTCGACGTAGTGCACGTACGCGCCCTCGTCGACGATGATCAGCGTGCGCTCGAACTGACCCATGTTCTCGGTGTTGATGCGGAAGTAGGCCTGCAGCGGAATCTCGACGTGCACGCCCTTCGGCACGTAGATGAACGAGCCGCCCGACCATGCCGCCGTGTTGAGCGCAGCGAACTTATTGTCACCGCTGGGAATTACCGAACCGAAGTACTCCTTGAACAGGTCTTCGTACTCGCGCAGCCCGGTGTCGGTGTCGACGAAGATGACGCCCTGTGCTTCGAGGTCCTCACGAATCTTGTGGTAAACGACCTCGGATTCGTACTGCGCGGCTACCCCCGCAATCATCGCCTGCTTCTCGGCCTCAGGAATTCCGAGCCGGTCGTAGGTGTTCTTGATGTCGTCGGGCAGGTCGTCCCAACT
>JBOGEK010000055.1:0-2440 GCA_050743645.1 Acidothermaceae bacterium | reverse complement strand
CTATAAGGGTCTACCTGAGGGTGAGGGTCTTCCGACCCGACCAGTTTCCGGCCGTCGGTGGTGGCTTCCCCGCATCATCGCCGCAGGGAGTTAGCGACGATAACAGCGTGCCGCGAGCCGGCACGCGGGCCAGAAACGTCAGGAAAGGCAAGGCGAGAATCCGTGGCAGCACCGCAGAACTACCTAGCGGTCATCAAGGTCGTCGGCATCGGCGGCGGCGGCGTCAACGCCGTGAACCGGATGATCGAGGTCGGTCTCAAAGGCGTCGAGTTCATCGCGATCAATACCGACGCCCAAGCGCTGCTGATGAGCGACGCCGACGTCAAACTCGACGTCGGCCGCGAACTTACTCGCGGCCTCGGTGCCGGCGCCGATCCCGACGTCGGCCGGCAAGCGGCTGACGACCACTCCGACGAGATCGAAGAGGTGCTCAAGGGCGCCGACATGGTCTTCGTCACGGCGGGTGAAGGCGGTGGCACCGGCACTGGCGGCGCGCCGGTCGTCGCGCGCATCGCCCGGTCGCTCGGAGCGCTGACGATCGGTGTCGTGACGCGTCCGTTCGGTTTCGAAGGACGGCGACGAGCTGAGCAAGCCGACAACGGGATCGAAGGCTTGCGCGATGAGGTCGATACCTTGATCGTGATCCCGAATGACCGATTGCTTTCCATTAGCGATCGCAAGATCAGCGTGCTCGATGCGTTCAAATCGGCCGACCAGGTGCTGCTCCAGGGCGTCTCGGGCATCACCGACTTGATCACGACGCCTGGCCTGATCAACCTCGACTTCGCCGACGTCAAATCGGTGATGGCCGGCGCCGGCTCGGCCCTGATGGGTATCGGCTCGGCGCGCGGCGAAGACCGCGCGGTTGCAGCCGCCGAGATGGCCATTTCGAGTCCATTACTCGAAGCTTCGATCGAGGGCGCACACGGCGTCTTGCTGTCAGTAGCCGGCGGTTCTGATCTCGGTCTGTTCGAGATCAACGAGGCGGCCCAGTTGGTCGCCGAGGCGGCCCATGCTGAAGCCAACATCATCTTCGGCGCGGTCATCGACGACGCGCTCGGCGACGAGGTCAGGGTCACGGTCATCGCGGCCGGGTTCGACGGTGGCCAGCCTCGGCCCGCCCGGCAGGCCCGCCGCCAAGCCGCCGAAGTGGCCCGCGCCAGCGAGGTCGACGAGGCGATCAATATCACCAGTTCAGGCGCCGCGCCCGGCAGCATCCGGCTCGACCGGCAGCCAGGCGAGCGGGTCACGTTCGGGTCATCCACGGGTGCCGGGCCAGCTGCGCCAACGAGCGTCCCGGCCGGTTCGCCAGCGGCGACGGGTCTTCCCACCGGCCGCGAACCCGGGTCCGACCACGCGCGGCGCGAGCCCCATGGTCCGGCCTCGCCGCGTCGCACGATCGTCTTCGACGACGACGCCGACGAACTCGACGTACCCGACTTCTTGAAGTAAGTGGTCCGCCTCGGCAGCCTTGGCAACGGCGTCCATTACGTCTATACCGACCGAGGCGGCGGGTTCAGCGCGCCGCCGTTCGACTGCCTGAACCTGAGCTATCACGTCGGCGACGATGCGAATGCCGTCACGCGTAACCGCGAACTCGTCGCGCAGCGCGCCGGTTTCGTTCGTGCGGTTTGGCTGCGTGCTCAGCACGGCAACGCCGTCGGATTTGTCGAGCGCAGCGTCCCGCTCCCGGCGGACGGCGAACCGCCCGAGGTCGATGCCCTGGTGACAACCGAGCCGGGCCTGGCTGTCGGCTCACTGTCGGCCGACTGCGTGCTGATCGTGCTCGCCGATCCGGCAACCGGGGTCGTCGGCACCGCTCATTGTGGCCGCCCGGGGCTGCTCGCGGGAATCGTCGAAGCGACCGTTCGCGCGATGCGCAGCCGCGGAGCCGGCGTCGTGCGGGCCGCGATCGGGCCGTCGATCTGTGGGTCCTGCTACGAGGTGCCGCGACCAATGGCTGACGAGGTCACGGCCAGCGTGCCCGCCGCTGCCGCGATCAGCCGCACCGGCACGGCCGCACTCGACATCGGGGCGGGCGTCGCCGCGCAGCTGAGCGCGTGCGATGTCCAGATCGTCCGGCGGGTGGGCGGCTGCACTCGTGAGGATCCGGCGTTGTTTTCCTACCGACGAGACGGCGTCACCGGCCGGCTCGGTGCGCTGGTGTGGCGGGCGGCGTGACCGCTCCCGACCGCCGCCGAGCCGAACTGGCCGCAGGTCTCGAGGCCGTGCGGGCCCGTATCGCGGCCGCCTGCGCCCAGGCTGGGCGGATCCAGTCCGACATCACGCTGATCGCGGTCACGAAGACATTCCCGGCCTCCGACGTCGAGCTGCTCGCCGATCTGGGCATCGGCGACGTCGGCGAGAACCGCGACCAGGAAGCCGCGGCGAAGGTCGCCGAGATTGCCTCGCGATGGGGCGAGCCTGGCGATCATCCGGT
>JBOGEK010000054.1:0-5431 GCA_050743645.1 Acidothermaceae bacterium | reverse complement strand
GGCGCAACGGAAATGGCTCGCGGTTGCGCCTAACTGCTTGATCAACGCGGGCTTGCGGGCGGGAATCGTGCGGCGCCCGGCCGCGTTGAGCAACCGTCTGGCACACTGGAGAGCCGGTCATGACGGTTCCGGTTCACGTCGTCCGACTTGTTCGAGCGACGACCCGGCGACCGCGACTACCTAGGAGACGACATGAAGACCGATATTCACCCCGAGTACGTCGACACCGCGGTCACCTGTAGCTGCGGCAACACGTTCACCACCCGCAGCACCTCGACCAAGCCGATCCACGCCGATGTTTGCTCGGCCTGCCACCCGTTCTACACGGGCAAGCAGAAGATCCTCGACATCGGCGGTCGCGTCGAGAAGTTCGAGAAGCGGTTCGGCAAGGCGGGTGCGGCCAAGAAGTAGCGCTTCGACGGCGTCGGTTCGGCAAGATCATGGGTCTTGCCTGAGCCGGCGCCGTTCTTCTTGCTTGCCGTGAACGAATCTGAAGGGAGGTCGCCGTGTTCGAAGCGGTCGATGACTTGATCGTCGAGCATGCCGACCTCGAGAAGCGGCTCGCCGACCCCGACGTGCACGCCAATGCGGGCACCGCCCGAACTCTTGGACGTCGCTACGCCCAACTGACGCCGATCATCGAGACATACCGGCGTTGGCGCGGGGTGCGCGACGATCTCGAAGCTGCCCGCGAACTGGCCGAGACCGACCCGAGCTTTCGGGCCGAGATTCCCGACCTCGAACGCCGTCGCGACGAGGCGGCCGAAGAGCTGCGGGCGTTGCTGATCCCGCGCGACCCCAACGACGGCAAGGACGTCATCGTCGAGGTCAAGGCCGGCGCGGGCGGCGAAGAATCCGCCCTGTTCGCGGGCGACCTGCTCCGCATGTATCTGCGATATGCCGAACGGCAAGGCTGGAAGACCGAGCTGCTCGACTCCACCGAATCCGATCTCGGCGGGTATCGCGACGCGACGCTCGCGGTTCGTGCGGGCAGCGGCGGCGACGGCGCCTGGAGCAGGCTGAAGTTCGAAGGCGGCGTGCATCGGGTGCAACGGGTGCCCGTCACCGAGTCGCAGGGCCGCATTCACACCAGCGCGGCGGGCGTCCTGGTGTTGCCCGAGGCCGAAGATGTCGACGTCGAGATCGATCCGAATGACCTGCGCATCGATGTCTACCGATCGAGCGGCCCCGGTGGCCAAAGCGTGAACACCACCGACTCCGCGGTGCGCATCACCCACATCCCCACCGGTGTCGTGGTGAGCTGCCAGAACGAGAAAAGCCAGCTGCAGAACAAAGAATCGGCACTTCGCATCCTGCGCGCCCGGCTGCTCGCCCATGCGCAAGAAGAAGCGGCCGCCGCGGCCAGCGCCGAACGAAAGAGCCAGGTACGCACGGTCGACCGCTCCGAGCGAGTGCGCACCTACAACTTCCCCGAGAACCGAATTTCTGATCACCGGGTGAATTTCAAGGCCTACAACCTCGATCAGGTGCTCGACGGGGACCTCGACGCGGTGATCCAGGCCTTGGTCGACGCCGACTCCGCGGCGCGCATGGCAGAACAATCGGCGTAGTAACGAAAATCAACCTAGGTAACGGCAGGAACCTCGTGACACAGGCAACAATCAGCTCGACGACACCGCCCCGGCTGCGCGTGGCGATCGATGAAGCGCATCGCACCTTGACTGCCGCAGGTGTGCCGTCTCCGCGCCACGATGCCGAAGCGCTGGCCGCGTTCGTGATCGGCTGCCCGCCCGCGCGGCTGCTCATGGCCGGCGACTTTTCGGCCGGCCAGCACGTGGTCTTCACCGAGTTGATCGCGCGGCGCGCCAACCGGATCCCGCTGCAACACCTCACTGGCAGCGCGCCTTTCCGCTTCCTCGAAGTCGCGGTCGGCCCCGGTGTTTTCGTGCCTCGCCCTGAGACCGAGGTCGTCGCCGGTTGGTGCATCGAAAACCTTCAAGCCAGGTCGGACGACGGCGCTGCCGTCCGTGCGCCACTCGTCGTCGATCTGTGCACCGGTTCTGGTGTGATCGCGTTGTCAATCGCGCACGAGGTCAAGGGCGCGATCGTGCACGCCGTCGAGCGCGAGCGGCCCGCCTTCGAATGGGCCCGCCGTAACGCCACCGCTACCCGGGTGACCGTGCACAAGGACGACGCGGCCGACGCGCTGGCCGAACTCGACGGCACGGTCGACCTCGTCGTGGCCAACCCGCCCTACCTGCCAGACGGCGACCGCGATCTGGTCGAGCCCGAGGTTCGCGATCACGATCCCGAGCCTGCGTTGTGGGGCGGGCCCGACGGCCTCGACGGACCGCGCATGATTGAAGCGGCCGCCCGCCGCTTACTTCGCCCTGGCGGACTCGTGGCCGTCGAACACGCCGATCACCATGGCCAATCGGTCGCCGAGCTCTTTGGCGCGTCGAAGGAGTGGGAGCAGGTCGTCGTCCGGCAAGATCTTGCGGGGCGCGACCGCTTCGTCACTGCGCGGCGAGCCGGGCTACCGGGCTAGGAGGTAGAGGTGACTCGCTACGACTGCGACGATCCCGACCAGCGGGCCGTCGGCCTACGGGAAGCGGCATACGCAGTGCGCCGCGGCGATCTCGTGGTGCTGCCGACCGACACGGTTTACGGCATCGGCGCCGACGCGTTCACGCCTTCGGCCGTCGCGGCACTGCTCGCCGCCAAGGGTCGGGGCCGAGACATGCCGGTGCCCGTACTCGTGGGTTCACGCCAGGTGCTCGAGGCACTGGTCGGCAAGCTGCCTGAGCAGGCGCAAGCTTTGGTCGACGAGCTGTGGCCGGGTGCGCTCACGATCGTGGCGCGGCACACGCCTGCGCTTGCCTGGGATCTCGGCGACGCGAACGGCACGGTCGCGGTGCGGATGCCCGCCGACCCGTTGGCACTCGACCTGCTGAAAGAGACCGGGCCGATGGCGGTCAGTAGCGCCAACCGTTCAGGGCTGCCGCCTGCGACCACCTGCGCGAACGCCCAAGCGCAATTGGGTGACGCGGTGGCGGTCTATCTCGACGGCGGCCCGACCACGACATCGGTGCCGTCGTCGATCGTCGACGTCACCGGTCCGCTGCCGGTATTGCTTCGACGCGGCTGGATCAGCGAAGAACGCCTGCGTGAGATCGTTCCGGACCTCGTCGCTTCGCCTTAGAGTGCTGCCGTGCGCGAGTACCTGATCACCCTGCTGGTCGCAGCCGCGGTCACCTACCTCGCCACACCCATCGCGCGCCGCTTCGCCACCCGGATCGGGGCGATGACCAAGGTGCGCGACCGCGATGTGCACACGATTCCGACGCCCCGGCTCGGCGGCCTGGCGATGTTTCTCGGCGTTGCCGCGGCACTGCTCGTGGCCTCGCGGTTACCGACCCTGCAGACGGTCAACCAGAAGTTCTCCGAACCCAAAGCGCTGCTCATGGGTGGCGGCATCCTCTTCTTGATCGGTGCGCTCGACGACCGCTTCACCCTCGACGCAGTTACCAAGCTGGCGGGGCAGATCCTCGCCGCGGCCGTGATCGTGTTGCAAGGTGTGCAGTTGCTGTGGCTCCCGATCCCGCACTACGGCGTGCTGGTGCTCGGCCAGGACTGGTCGGTCATCTTGACCGTGCTCTACATCGTGGTCGTGATCAACGCCGTGAACTTCATCGACGGCCTCGACGGTCTGGCCGCAGGTGTGGTGGGTATCGCCGCCCTGGCGTTCTTCGCGCTCGCCTACCACCTCACGGTGCAAGAACACATCTCGGTGGCGCTGCCCCCGATGCTAATCGCGATCGTGGTGGCCGGGGTTTGCCTCGGCTTCTTGCCGCACAACTTCCACCCGGCGCGGGTGTTCATGGGCGACTCGGGCTCGATGCTGATCGGGTTGTTACTGGCGGCGTCGACCGTCTCGCTCACCGGCCAGGTGAACCCCAACGATCTCTACCAGCAGTACGGCGCGTTCTTGCCCGGGTTGTTGCCCTTCACGGTGTTGTTCCTGCCACTCGCCGACCTGCTGCTCGCGGTTTTGCGCCGCACCAAGGCGGGCCGCGCCCCATGGGCTCCCGACAAGCAGCACCTGCACCACCGGCTGCTCGAACTCGGGCACTCGCAACGGCGGGCAGTGCTGATCATGTACGTGTGCTCGGCGTTGATCGCCGCCGGCGTCGTTGCGCTGTCTGTATCGCAGGGTCTGCTGATCGTGATCTCGCTCGCCGGTTGTCTCGCAGTGTTCTTGCTTCTCGTCGTCAGCCTGCCGAAACTGCGCGCCTCGCACCGGGCTCGGCGGGCGGCTTAGCGCCCGCTGGGCTGCCTACCATTTCGTCGGGTGGACGACGTGACGAAGGCCACCCTCGCCAGGGCCGCGAGCGGCAAGATCTGAGGATTTCCTGTGGTAGCGTCGCGCTCACCCCGCAACGTCGCTGGGAGTCCACGGGTGTTCGCAGCCGCTGCACGAGTAATCCCTGCTCTTGAAACCGTTGGTTCACAGACGGTCTCGAGAACGGGCTGGTTTTCGAGAAGCTCCGCGGCACCCGTAAGATGACAGCGGATCGTGGGAGGCCAGAACTCAACCTTTACACCCTGATCGGCATCGGCACACTCAACCTCGGGTCGCTGCTGATCGGGCTGGGAATCGGTTGGTTCGTCGATGGCCGAGTTGGCTCCTATCCCGTGGGTACCCTCGTGGGGCTCGTCGTCGGGATCGGCGTTGGCCTGGTCGCGAGCTGGGTCCAGATCCGCAAATACTTCCACGACGTCACCTAGGTTCAGGAGTTCGTCAAGGTGAACGCCACCGGCCCGCTGATGGTGCCCGTCGGCACTCCGCGCCGCGTATTCGTCGTCGCGTTGGTGCTCGGCGGCGTCGGCTTGCTGATCGCGTCGATCCTCGGCCACGTGGCTGTCGGTGGGCTTTTCGTTGTCGGCCTCTTTCTTGGCGGCCTCAACAACGTCATGACGGTTCGCTCGATCCTCAAGCACACCGAAGCCGGCGATCCCGATCGCAGAAAGTTCGCGATGGCATCGCTGCGCAGGCTCGGCTACATCTCGTTGATCGCCGTCGTCTTCTTGCTTGCTTTCAGGCGTGAAGGCATCGCCGTGCTCGCCGGCCTGGCCGTCTTTCACCTGCTCGCCGCGCTGGCCACCAGCGTGCCCGTGCTGAAGGAGTTTCGTAAGGCATGAGCGCAACCGCCGGCTCACCGCACATCGTCGCGGCGACGATCGACGTCGGTACCCACGAGACTGTCAAGGTTTTCGGCTTAACCCTCAACTGGGACACGATCCTTACCAGCCTGATCGCGGGCGCCATCGTGGTCGGCCTCGGCCTTTACATGAGGTGGAAGGCGAAGGAAGGCGTCCCGAGCAAGCTGCAGCTGATCTTCGAGACCGTTGTCGACGCCGTCAACAAGCAGGTCGAAGAGAGCATGGGCATCAAGGTCGCGCCCTACGT
>JBOGEK010000053.1:0-3297 GCA_050743645.1 Acidothermaceae bacterium | reverse complement strand
GATCCGCATCGGCGTCAACGCCGGCTCCCTAGACCCGCGCATGCTCGCTCGGTACGGCGGCAAGGCCACGCCCGAGGCGCTCGTCGAGTCGGCGAAGTGGGAGGCCAGCCTGTTCGAGGAGCACGGCTTCAACGACATCAAGATTTCGGTCAAGCACCACGACCCGCTGATCATGATCGAGGCTTACCGCCAGCTTGCCGCCCAGACCGACTACCCGCTGCACCTCGGCGTCACCGAGGCCGGCCCGCTCATGCAGGGCACGATCAAGTCGGCCGTCGCCTTTGGAGTGTTGCTGTCCGAGGGCATCGGCGACACGATCCGGGTATCGCTGTCGGCGCCTCCGGTCGAAGAGGTCAAGGTCGGTATCGGCATCCTCGAATCGCTGGGCTTGCGCCAGCGCAAGCTCGAAATCGTGTCCTGTCCCTCGTGTGGCCGGGCGCAGGTCGACGTCTACAAACTGGCCGAAGAAGTGAGCGCCGGTCTCGAGGGCATGACCGTGCCGCTCCGGGTCGCCGTCATGGGCTGCGTCGTGAACGGCCCGGGCGAGGCACGCGAGGCCGATCTCGGCGTTGCGAGCGGAAACGGCAAGGGCCAGATTTTCGTCCGCGGCCAGGTCATCAAAACCGTTCCCGAAGCGCAGATCGTCGAGACTCTCATCGAAGAAGCGATGCGGCTGGCCGACGAGCTCGAAGCAAGCGGCGAATCTTCCGGCGAACCGCAGGTTTCGGTGGTTTGACGGCGCCCGGGCAATAGGCTCTCGTCAGATAAGCCATCCTCGAGTCGTGCGCGACCCGGGCCCGGGAGGATTTCGTGCTGCGTGGGTCTGCGGTGCGGGTGCTCGACGACCGCGATCTTGCGGTTGCTCGCGAGCTGCTCGACCGCGATCCCGTCGCGAACGTCTTCGTCACGGCGCGGCTCGACAGCGTCGGGCTCGACCCGTGGCGGCTCGGCGCCGAAGTGTGGGCACACGCGGCCGGCGGCCGGTTGGCGGCGCTTTGCTACGCGGGGGCGAACCTGGTGCCGGTCGCGGCCGATGCCGAAGCATGCCGAGTGTTCGCCGAGAAAGCACGGCGGCAAGGCAGGCGTTGCTCGTCGATCGTCGGCCCGGCCGACCAGGTCGGCATGCTCTGGGCACTGCTCGAATCCGCCTGGGGTCCGGCCCGCGAGGTGCGCCACAAGCAGCCCCTGATGGCGATCTCCGACCCGCCGCGGATCGCGCCCGATCCGCTGGTGCGCCGGGTCAAGGCGTCCGAACTCGACGTGCTCTATCCCGCGTGCGTGGCGATGTTCACCGAAGAGGTAGGGGTTTCGCCGTCCAACGGAGACGGGGGAGCGCTGTACCGCGCGCGCGTCGCTGAACTCATCGCGCAGGGCCGGGCCTTCGCCCGGATCGAAGACGGCCGGGTGGTCTTCAAGGCCGAAGTTGGGGCGGCGACTGCGCAGGCCTGCCAGATCCAAGGGGTCTGGGTCGACCCCGGCATGCGCGGACGCGGGCTCGCGAACGCGGGAATGGCGGCCGTCGTCGCGCAGGCGCAGGCCACCATCGCCCCGGTGGTCAGCTTGTACGTCAACGACTTCAACGTGCCGGCCCGCGCGGCTTACGCAAAGGTGGGGTTCGCCGAGGTCGGTGCGTTCATGTCCGTGCTGTTCTAGGTCGAACGACGCTGTTCTAGGTCGCACGACAGTGCGGCCGGTCGGCGACGCCGAGTGAAGACTTGTGGTTGCCTCGGTGACAGTCAGTCGACCCGGAGTCTTCACTCGATGCGGCCTCCAACGCTTGATCGCAGCTATATCGGGCGAGGTCGCCCGACGACGGTCGATATCCTGCGCGCACTCGCTGCGTCGGACGGCGCTGCGCCGGCCAGTCAAAGGAGCATTTCGTGATCTTGCGCATGTCGACCCTGTTCCTTCGCACGCTGCGTGAGGATCCGGCCGACGCCGAGGTGCCAAGCCACAAGCTGCTGGTTCGCGCGGGTTACGTGCGAAGGCTCGCGCCCGGTATCTATTCGTGGTTGCCGTTGGGCTACATCGTCTTGCGCAGGATTGAAGAGATCGTGCGCGCCGAGATGCAGCGTATGGGCGCGCAAGAAGTGCACTTTCCCGCGCTGATCCCGCGCGAGATCTACGAGATCAGCAACCGCTGGACCGAATACGGCCAAAACCTGTTCAAGCTCAAGGACCGCAAAGGCGCCGATTACCTGCTCGGTCCCACCCACGAGGAGCTGTTCACCTTGCTGGTGAAGGGCGAGTACTCGTCGTACAAGGACTATCCCGTCTCGCTTTTCCAGATCCAGACCAAGTATCGCGACGAAGCTCGACCCCGCGCCGGCATCTTGCGTGGCCGTGAATTCGTGATGAAAGACAGTTACTCCTTCGATCTGGACGACGAAGGGCTCGCCGCTTCTTACGCGGCCCATCGAGTTGCGTACCAGAAGACGTTCGAGCGGCTCGGCCTCGACTACCGCATCGTCTCAGCGGTGTCGGGGGCGATGGGTGGTTCGGCGTCCGAGGAGTTCTTGGCGCCGACCGAATCCGGTGAAGACACCTTCGTGCAGTGCGACAACTGTGACTATGCCGCAAATACCGAGGCGGTTGAGATCGCGGTGCCCGAGGTTGCCGACCGGGGTGCGCAGCCTGAACAGCAGGTACTCGACACAGCTGACACGCCGACGATCGCGACGCTGGTCGATCGACTGAATTCCCTTGATTTGAAGCGGAAATTCGACGCGGCCGACACGTTGAAGAACGTCGTCATGAAAACTCGTGCACCTGGTGCCGACACGTGGGAGCTGCTCGTCGTCGGCGTGCCCGGCGATCGCGAGGTCGACCTCAAGCGGTTGGCCGGCCAGCTCGAGCCGACCGAGGTCGCGCAGGCCGAGCCTGACGATCTCGCCACGCAGCCGCGCTTGGTTCGCGGCTACATCGGGCCGCAGATCCTGCGCGAGATCGATGTGCGTTATCTCGTCGACCCTCTCGTCACGCCGGGCAGCGCGTGGGTCACGGGTGCGAACGAGGCCGGCAAGCACGCGGCTTTCGTCGTCCGCGGTCGTGATTTCGAGCCTGACGGCGAGATCGGCGCGGTCGAGATCCGCGACGGCGACCGGTGCGCGCGTTGTGGCGGCCATTTGTCGATCGCCCGCGGCATCGAGATCGGCCACATCTTTCAGCTCGGCCGCAAATACGCCGACGCGTTCGAGCTCGACGCGCTCGGGCCCGACGCCAAGCCGATCCGCATCACGATGGGCTCCTACGGCATCGGCGTCTCACGTGCTGTCGCCGCGCTCGCCGAGCAGCATC
>JBOGEK010000052.1:0-7639 GCA_050743645.1 Acidothermaceae bacterium | reverse complement strand
GCCATGCCAAGGTCACCGCTGCCCACGAACGGTGTCTGCTGCAGGGCCCCCGCCCGCGATGGGCCGACCATCGCCAGCCCTTCAAGCCCGCCACATTGCATGGACGACGAAAGTGTCGTGTCTGCGCTGAAGCCGGCGACACCGGCGCGCGCGCCGGCAAGCGCGTCGAACTCATCGATGAATCCGATCGCGCCACCTTCCTTGCGAGCAAGTTTGCGCAACGCACGGAAGTAGGAGCGGACCTTGCGCTGGGTTGCGCCTTGGAAGCTCGACTGGAACGACGTTGCGGTCGCGAACAAGAAGGGAACGTTCGCCTCGGCCGCGATCGCCTTCGCCGTGTAGGTCTTGCCGGTGCCGGGCGGCCCGTCGAACAACAGGCCGCGGCGCGGACGTCCACCCATCTCCTGCGAGAAAGCCTTATGCGAAAGGAAAAGATTGAGCGAGCGAACGACTTCGGCCTTGATCACGTCAATACCGACAACATCGGAAAGCCGGACGTCGATCTGCTCGGGTCGCACGACGTTGTGCGGCGACCGACCCATGCTGACGAAGTAGCCGACCATCGCGATCGCCATCAGGACGAAGAAAAGGATGGGCGTAACAAGCAGCCAATTGATCGGTGGGAGACCGAACACGATGGGGTTGTGATCGAAGAACCGGTACCACACCCACCCGATCGGCACCGCGAGGATCGTGCCCAATCGCAACAGGCGCCGGTGCCGGAGCTTCTCGCGGTGGCGGCCGACGTCAGCCAGGTCGGCGTCGAGGACGGCCCCCCCGGAGACGCTCGCGAGCTGATCGAAGGCCGTTGCGCGTGAAGCCTTTGAGACACTCACGAAAATCTCCCCTGAATTGGCACTGGTTGGCTCAAGTTGGGCGCCACCTCTGCCGATGACGTCAGTGACGCCAGTCGTCCAGCGGTGCTTGGTGCCCTATGAGTCTCCCAGCGTTGCCGCTCGATCGCTACGGTGCGTAGCGGTCTTCACTCGAACGGCCGAGCTTGGTCAATCCCGGCGCTACACAGCGTCACGGGCCTGTCGGCACACCCACCCGCGACAGCGTCAGCGCAGTCTCGACATCCGTGTAACACGACGCGTCAGCGCGCATGTCACAGGCCGTGTCACAGGCCGGCGAATAGGTCGGTCTCCCAGCCGTTCGGACCGTCTCCTGCGCCGCGCTCGCCGTGCATGAGCACGTATTGCTCGTTGCCGAAAGCCCGCTGCCCGATGTTGTTCGACAGCGCGAAGAACGGGCCGTCGACCGCGATCTGCGAGGCGTGCGCGCGCATCGCCTCCATCTTGTGGTCGAGGTAGTCGCGGGCGTCGACTTGAGTGGTGATCACGTCGTCGGGCTTGGCGAACGGCAGGTCGTCGGCGCTTTCGACGCCCTCGAAGAAAGTGAGGCCTTGGGCCTTCATCGCGTCGATGCTGGCCTGGATCGCCGACTTCGACGCCGCCGTCCAATAAAACTTCTGGACGACGTCGCGGGTCTGCTCGAATGCGCGGGTGGCCACCCGGTGCGCCTGGATGTGATCGGGATGGCCGTAGCCGCCGAAGTCGTCGTACGTCGCGATCACCTGTGGCCGCACTTCGCGGATGATCTCGACCAAGTGCGCCGCGGCCTCGTTGACGTCGGCGCGCCAGAAGCAGCGCGGGTTGTCGTTCGCGGGAGTTTCCATCATGCCGGAGTCGCGGTAGTGGCCCGGCCCGCCGAGGAAGCGATGATCTCGGACGCCGAGCGCCGCGCACGCCTTGTCGAGTTCGTGAATGCGCCAGCCTCCGAGCTGGTCGGCCTTGTCGGCGGCCAACTGTTCGAGTTCGGGCACCAAGATCTCGCCCTCTTCGCCGAGGGTGCAGGTGACCAGCGTGACGCGGGTGCCCTCGGCCGCGTATTTCGCCATCGTGGCCCCGGTGCCGATCGTTTCGTCGTCAGGGTGCGCGTGTACCAGCAGCAGGCTTCGGTCGCTCATAGAAGATGACCTTAAATGACGCCGCTGACTGACAGGATCGATGCCGTGACCGATGTGCCCTTCCCCGTCCTGCAGGCCCGCACCGCGCGCTTCACTCTCGGCCGCCCACGCGGCTTCGCCGTCGCGCCCGACGGCTCCCGCATCGCGTTCCTTCGTTCTCGCGGCGGAACCGACCGGGTCAACTGCCTGTGGGTCTACGACGTCGCCACTCGCGGCGAGCGCCTGATCGCCGACCCCGTCGTCCTGTTGACTTCGCCTGACCCCGCGCTCTCTGAAAAGCTGCCGGCCACCGAACGCGCGCGACGCGAACGGGCCCGCGAGCAGGCCGGAGGGATCGTCGCGTACTCCACCGATCCTGCGGTATCGATGGCTACCTTTGCCTTGTCGGGCAAAGCTTTTGTCGCCGATCTCGTTGCCGGAACCGTCGCTACGGTCGATGCGCGCGGGCCGGTTTTCGATCCGCGGATCGACCCGACTCGTCGCCACCTTGCGTACGTGAGATCGGGAACGTTGCGGGTGACACCGCTTGATCCGGCTGGCCGTGACTTCGAACTGGCGGCCGAGGACGGCGTCTCCTGGGGAGTCGCCGAGTTCGTCGCGGCCGAGGAAATGAACCGGCACCGCGGGTTCTGGTGGGCACCCGACGGCGAGTCGCTGCTGGTAGCGAGGGTCGACGAGAGTTCGGTCGAGCATTGGCACATCGGCGATCCGGCCAACCCAGATCGGGCGCCGGCAACGATCGCGTATCCAGCGGCGGGCACCGCGAACGCCGACGTCTCACTGTGGTTGGTGCGGCTCGATGGTGCTCGCACTGAGGTCGACTGGGACACCTCGCGATTCCCGTATCTGGTCGCCGTCCGGTGGAAGGCTGACGGGCTACTTGTTCAGGTGGCGTCTCGCGACCAGAAAACGATGCAGTACCTCGAGATCGAGGTACCGTCGGGCAGCGCGACCGTGCTGGCCGAAGACCGAGACGAGCATTGGCTCGAAGTGGTCGGCGGGGTGCCCGATCGGCTGCCCGACGGTCGACTGGTTCGCACGGTCGACATCGACGACGCGCGCAGACTCATCGTCGGCGACCGCATCGTTAGTCCGCCAGGCCTCCAGGTGCGCGCGGTGTTGGCGTTGAGCCCTGACGACATCCTTTTCAGCGCATCGAGCGATCCCATGCAGCAGCACCTATGGGGATCGTTCGGGCCAGACCACGAATGCGTGTGCCTCACATCGACGCCTGGGGTGCATTCCGGCACCGGTGCGAGTGACGTGTTGGTCGTCACCTCCGCGTCACTATCAACCGATGGCACGCGTACCGTCGTCCGTCAAAATGGCGTCGAGATCGGAGAGATCGCGTCGTACGCTGAGCCAGCACCATTCGTGCCGAGTATCTCGATATCGAGACAAGGTGCGCGTGAGCTGGCAACGGCTTTGGTGTTGCCGAGCGACTACATCGCCGGTTCGCGAACATTACCCGTGCTGATGGACCCTTACGGCGGCCCGCACGCACAGCGAGTGACTGCGTCGCGATCGGCGTATCTGAATGCGCAATGGCTTGCAGATCAAGGGTTTGCGGTCGTCATCGCCGATGGCCGAGGATCGCCGGGGCGTGGCCCGGCGTGGGAGCGCGCGATAGCGGGTGATCTCGCGACGCCGGTGCTCGACGACCAGATCGACGCGTTGCACGCGCTCGCGGCAACCAATGCCGACCTTGATCTTTCGCGAGTCGCTATCAGAGGCTGGTCATTCGGTGGGTACCTCGCGGCGCTCGCGGTTTTGCGTCGTCCGGACGTCTTTCATGCAGCCGTCGCGGGCGCGCCGGTAACCGACTGGCGGCTCTACGACACCTACTACACCGAGCGATACCTCGGCGTCGACGCGTCGTCGGCCGTCTACGACCGAAGTTCGTTGATCGACGATGCGCCGTCGTTGACCCGTCCGTTGCTGATCGTGCACGGACTCGCCGACGACAACGTCGTAGCCGCACACACGTTGCGGTTGTCGTCGGCGCTGCTCGCTGCCGGACGTCCGCACAGCGTGCTGCCATTGTCAGGCGTGACCCACATGACGCCTCAAGAAGTCGTCGCCGCGAACCTGCTCAGGCTCGAAGTGGCGTTCCTGCGCGACGCGCTCCGAACCGTGACCTGAATCTCGGAATCGTGACCGCGTCAGGCGTGCGTCTGCGCCATAGGCGGGTAGGCAGCAGGCATGGTTACGTGGCTGACACGCAGTCTGATCTTCATCGTCGCAGGTGCGGTGCTCGCGTATGCCGTCACCGTGCACAACAACACGATCGACCTGCCAACGACCGGCGTGATCTTGCTGCTCGTCGGGGTCTTCGACTTGCTGCTCAACTTCGCGCTCACGATGTACCTGCGGCAACCGGTGCATCGCGACGAGGTGTCGCGCCAGTACACGCCCGGCCCGTACCCGGCTCATCGCCCTTCGCGCCCGGCGCCCACCGCGCACTACCGGCCGAACGTGCAGCCTCCAGCGACCGGGCAGCGGCCAGCCGCGCCGGACGATGACAGGTACGCCACCCGGCCGATCCGCCGGGACAACCCTGACTGGCACTGAGCGCGCCGAGGCCTTAGAGGTCGCGCTGGTCGGGTCGGTGGAGTTGGTAGGTTCTCAGCTCAGCCTTCTTCGCGCGCGGCCTTGGCCCGTCGTCCGCGCGAACGTTCGCGCTCTTGCATCGAAAGCTCGACTTTGCGGATGCGCACGATCGCCGGTGTAACTTCGACGCACTCGTCTTCACGGCAGAACTCCAGCGCCTGCTCCAAAGACAACTGCTTGTGCGGAATCAGCGGCACCAGCACGTCACCAGACGATTGGCGCATGTTGGTGAGCTTCTTTTCCTTGGTGGGGTTGACGTCCATGTCGTCGGAGCGAGAATTCTCACCGACGATCATGCCCTCGTAAACCTCCACACCAGGGCCGACGAACATCGTGCCACGCTCTTGCAGGTTCGCCAGCGCAAAGCCGGTGGTCGGCCCGCGTCGGTCGGCCACCAACGAACCGGTCGGCCGCGTACGCAATTCGCCATGCCATGGCTCATATTTTTCGTGCACGTGGTGCAGCAAACCGGTACCGCGCGTCTCGGTGAGGAACTCGGTACGGAATCCGATCAGGCCGCGCGCGGGCACGATGTATTCCATCCGAATCCAGCCCGTACCGTGATCGATCATCTGCTCAAGGCGGCCCTTGCGTAATGCGAGCAACTGGATCAGAACACCTTGGTATTCGGTCGGCGCGTCAATCGTCAGCCGCTCCATCGGCTCGTGCACCTTGCCGTTGATCCGGCGCGTGACGACCTGCGGCTTGCCCACGGTGAGCTCGAAGCCCTCGCGGCGCATGATTTCGACGAGAATGGCCAACTGCAGCTCGCCACGGCCCTGCACCTCCCAGGTATCGGGCCGTTCAGTCGGGACGACGCGAATCGAGACATTGCCAACGAGTTCGGCGTCGAGCCGGTTTTTCACCAGCCGTGCCGTGAGTTTCTTCCCACTCTCACCTGCCAGCGGTGATGTGTTGATGCCCACGGTCATCGACAAGCTCGGTTCGTCGACGGTGATGACGGGCAACGGCCGCGGGTCGTCGGGATCGGCGATCGTTTCACCGATCGTGATTTCGGGAATTCCTGCAATAGCAACGATGTCACCGGGGCCTGCCTCGTCGATCGGCACCCGGTCGAGTGCCTGCGTACCGAGCAATTCGGTGAGCCGCACTTTCTCAATCGTGCCGTCGGACTTGCACCACGCGACCTGCTGGCCGCGCTTCATCGTGCCCGAGTGAATGCGGCACAACGCGAGACGGCCGAGGTACTGCGACGCGTCGAGGTTCGTCACATGCGCGCGCAGTGGCGCATCGGCGTCGAAAGAAGGTGCGGGCACGGTGTTTTTGATGGTGTCGAACAGCGGCTCGAGGTCAGGACTGTCGGGCATGCCCGCGTCGTCCGGCCTATTGAGCGAAGCGCGTCCGGCTTTGGCGCTCGCGTAGACGATGGGAAATTCGAGCGCCGTGCTCTGATCGACACCGTCGTCGAGCAAGTCAATGAACAACTCGTATGTCTCGTCGACAACCTCGGCGATGCGGGCGTCGGAGCGGTCGACCTTGTTGATGACAAGAATCACCGGCAGCTTTTTGTGCAATGCCTTGCGGAGCACGAATCGGGTCTGCGGCAAGGGGCCTTCAGAAGCATCGACCAGCAGGATCACCGCGTCGACCATCTCGAGCCCGCGCTCGACCTCGCCACCGAAGTCAGCGTGGCCAGGGGTATCGATGATGTTGATCGTGACGCCCGCGTGCCGAACGGCGGTGTTCTTCGCGAGGATCGTGATGCCTTTTTCGCGCTCGAGATCCATGGAGTCCATGACCCGCTCGCGCACGGAATCCGTCTCAGCCTGGTGCTGCGAAAACGCTCCCGACTGCCACAGCATGGCGTCGACCAGGGTCGTCTTGCCGTGGTCGACGTGGGCGATGATCGCGACATTGCGCAGATCGTCGCGGGTGCTCTTGGGCATGGGGGAAGCGCTCCGAATCGTTGGGGAATCACTCCATGGTACGGCCTGTCGGCGTGAGCCTTACCGCGAGCGTCGGGAAGATCGCCGTGGCCAGCAATCTCAGCATGTGGCGCGTGACAACCAGGCCGCCTGACCCGGCGTCTATTCCGCATCACACCAACCCATTCGGGGGTCGAGATGAACCGCAAGGATCTCACCAAAGCGCTGCTGCCGATCGGCGTTGCAGGCATTGGAATCGCGCTGCTCGGCGCATGCGCAGCACCGACGGCGAAGACGGTAGCTCCACCCCGCGCGATGACACATGTTGTGCCGGCATCCGTTCCGGCTAGCGCGCCAGCGACGTCAACGAACGCCGTTGCGGCGCCTGCTAGCGCAGCGACAGCGACAGCGCTGGCCGACGACGCGACGGTCGCGCCGAGCGGACCTCCGGTCGGTCCCCCGCCTAGCGCGACGACACCAGCCCCGGCAAGCTCGGCGTCGTCCGGCCCTATCGTTTCGGCAAGCAGCCAGACAGCGCCGCATTTCGATACGCCTGAGGCGGCGATGCGCTACCTGGTGGCGGCGTACAACAACGACGACGTCCGTTCGGAAATGCATGTGACTACGCCCGACGCGCGCGACCAGCTCGAAAGCGAGCGGCAATGGGTCAAGACGTTCGCGTTCGACAACTGCTCCGCTGATGCGGGTGCCGGCGACTACATCTGCCAGTTCGACATGGTCACCAAGGTGCACGCCGACGACCCGGACACGGCGATGGGCGAGATCACCGTGACGGTGGCGCCCGCGGACCGGCCCGGCTGGTACATGGCGGCCGACGCCGGCTGCGGCGGCGGCTGACACCAGCTGATCGCTGGCTGATCGCTGGCTGACCGTTGGCTGTCCGCGACCGGCTCGCCCGAGTTCGCGGGCCAGAACCCAAAGCTAAGGTGATTAGCTAACGGTACGTGACAGATCACACACCGGCCTGCGCTGTGGCGGCGACCGCAGGCGGGCGTAACGTGTGGTCGCTCCCGGGTGTTTTCCGCGTTTCGTGGCTGGCCTTCGCGAGCACGCACACGTCACACCCGTAACGGCAGGAGAAGGCAGTCGCCGATGACCGTTTCGAGCAGAACACCGACCGGCGGCCCGCCGTCCGCATCTACTGAGAACCGCG